>JBGPUQ010000075.1:0-5525 GCA_041491185.1 Nitrospiria bacterium
TACAATTCGAGTCCTCCCCGGCTGATGCCGCCGACAAACGCAAAAAACTTCCCGCTGCCGGGACGCACGCAGATTTCCGCCACCGATTTGATGGTCACACGCTGATACTTCCGCCGCTCTTTCCCCATGACGCTCCCCTCCTCCGATTATCCCCCGTCAATCATCGTGACCGCACACGTCATCATCGCCGGAAAAACCCTTGGAACGCTGTGTGTCCACCGGCCACCTGCTCGGCGAGTTGGCGCATGATGGCCCGGGCCTCTTCCCTGGTTGTTTGATAGCTCATCTGCAGCGGTTTCTGTGGATTGAACCGTCCATCAGCCTGTGAAAGAAACACCGCCGTTTCATATCGGACCTCGGCCGGCGGACAGGTTAACCGGTAGACCCGTCGATAGAGAAACCGACGAAGGACGCCCCACCGGATTTGCGAAATGGTGAACCAGTAGCCGCTCCATTGCACGACCGCCACACGCGGAGTCAAAAAACGAATCGAGACGGGAGGCAAGAATCGGCGCGATGGCTGTTCGGCGGTCACGGGCATCGTCAGCCACTAACAATGATCGAGCTGCTCGTAAGATGCCATGGAGATGAGGGCACGATAGCAAAGATCCCCTGCCTTGTCAACGAGAATGGTGTGCGCGCGCCTTGACAGAATGGCCACGGCTTTCTATCTTTACAAGGAGATGAAAACGGTTGATCCTCATCAGTCCGTAGCCAACATCCCCAGGCAAGGGACCAGAATCGCCGCGCCATCGCGATCGCTGCTGATCGTTGATGACACGGCCACGGTCAGGGATGCGGTGCGAAAAGTCCTGGAGGCCACGGGCCTGTTCACTCAGATTCTGGAAGCTGAGACGGGTCTTCAGGCGCTGGACTTGATGCAGAAAACCACGGTGGATATGCTGATCTCTGATGTGGTCATGTCGCCTCTGGACGGCTATAAACTCACGGCCACGGTGAAGCAACAGCCTCGTTACAAGGGATTACCGGTCATTCTGCTGACCAGTCAAACCGAAACCAGCGACAAGGTCAAAGGACTCGAGGTCGGCGCCAACGATTACGTCACCAAGCCGTTCGATCCCGGCGAGCTGATTGCCCGGGTGAAGAACCAGCTGCGGATCAAGGAACTTCAGCAGGAAGTCGAGGAAAAGAACAAAGAGCTGGCCATGATGAGCCAGCGTTTTGAAACGATGGCCATCACGGATGAGTTGACCGGACTGTTCAACCGGCGCCATTTCACGGAGCGTCTTCAGGAGGAATTTTCACGCAGTAAACGCTATCAGCTGGAGCTGTCCTGTCTCATCATCGATATCGACAACTTCAAATTGATCAACGATCACTGGGGACATCAGAGCGGCGACAAGGTGTTAAAAAGATTGGGCCAGTTGTTGAAACGAAGCCGCAGAACCCACGATCTGGTCGCCCGCTACGGAGGGGAGGAATTTATTCTAATCCTCTGCCAGACCGACCACCGCGGCGCCATGCGGTTTGCCGAACACATCCGAAAGAGCGTCGAGGAGCATCCCTTCTCCACGATCGACAACCATCCGCTGAAGGTCACGCTGAGCATCGGCGTCAGCGGGTATCCCGCCCCCGATATCACGCAGCCCGACGATCTCGTTCGCGTGGCCGACGGCGCGCTCTACCAGGCCAAGCGATCCGGGAAAAACCGGGTCGTCAGTCCTTAATCCGCTCGCATCTGTTGATGCTCGCTCAAGTCAAGGGAAGATGCCTCATCTCCCCTTGACCATCCTCATCGCCGTACGCGGGTTTCGGTCTTGTCAAAAGGGTGGCGACGCTAATAGTCGTCAGTGATGGGGGGCTTCGGGGGGAGAGGAACATCTCCCCCCGAATCTATTCGAACAGACCAAGCTGTGAGCTTTCCTCGGCCGATAACGGAATGGGATAGCGGTCGCTGAAACAGGCGGTGCAGAAGTTGGGGTTGCGATGGTCCGTCACGGCCTGGAGCATGCCCTCCAAACTCAAGTAGCGCAGGCTGTCGGCGGTAATGTATTCGCAGATCTCATCGACGGTTTTTGAAGATCCGATCAGCTCCTCCTTGGTCGGCGTATCAATACCGTAATAGCACGGCGAGATGATCGGCGGCGAGCTGATCCGCATATGGACTTCGGCGGCACCCGCCTGCCGGATCATCTTGACGATTTTTCGGCTCGTCGTCCCTCTGACGATGGAATCATCCACCACAATCACCCGGCGCCCCGCAATGACTTCCCGGATCATATTCAGCTTGACCTTCACCCCGAAGTGGCGGATCGCCTGTCGCGGTTCGATGAAGGTCCGACCGACATAATGATTCCGGACCAACCCGGTTTCATAGGGAATCTTCGCTTGGTCGGCATAGCCCAACGCCGCCGGCACCCCGGAATCCGGCACGGCAATGACCACATCGGCGGCGATCGGAGCCTCCCGGGCCAGTTGCTGACCCAGCCGGCGGCGCAGCGCGTAGACCTCCCGACCGAAGACCTGGCTGTCCGGCCGGGCAAAGTAGACATACTCGAAGACGCACGGCGCTTTCTGAACCGGTAAAAAGGGAAAATGGGAAACCGGGCCGTTGTCGGTGATCACCACCAACTCACCGGGTTCGATATCCCGGATGAATTCGGCTTCGATCAGATCGAACGCGCAACTTTCCGACGCGACGATCCACGCGTGGTTGCCCCCATCGGTCGACTGAATCCGGCCGAGCGAGAGCGGCCGCAGCCCATACGGATCCCGGACCGCGATCAGGCCCGCTTCGCTGAGGAGAATCAAGGAGTAGGCCCCGCGCACCTGCCGCAATCCTTCGATCACCCGCCCCAGGAGCGACTCGCCGTGCGAATGGGCGATCAGGTGGATGATCACCTCGGTATCGCTGGTCGATTGGAAAATCGCGCCGTAGGCTTCGAGTTCGGCCCGCAGCAACTGGGCGTTGATCAAATTCCCGTTGTGGGCCAGGGCCAGCGTGCCCAGCGCATAGTCGGCGACCAGGGGCTGGACGTTCTTGAGACCGCCGCCGCCGGCGGTGGAATAGCGGTTATGGCCGACCGCCGTGCGGCCGACCAACCGCCGGAGTCGATCCTCGGAAAAGATATCGTTCACCAGCCCGAGGCCCTTTTCGACATGGAACTGGCCGCCCTCGCAGGCGACGATGCCGCTGCCCTCCTGTCCACGGTGCTGGAGGGCATACAGTCCCAGATAGGTCAGATTGGCCGCTTCCGGATGGCCGTAGATCCCGAAGACGGCACACTCTTCGTGAAATTTATCTCCCAGGATCGTTTCCGGTTCGTTCAGCGCCATTGCATATCCCCCATTTCCTGGGGTAACCCCTGGCTCCACACATTATGGAGGCCGGCCAGATCGATGTCAATCACGGTTCGGCGTTCCCCCGGAGTATCCGGCGGCTGGGTCGTGATGGTGAATCGATCGCCCTCCACCCGACCGATCACGGCCCAGGGAATGGGATGTGCGATCAAGATATTCTTCATTTCATCTAATCTATCATATTGAATTGTAATGATAATACGAGATTGAATCTCACTGAATAACAGCCCATCCAGCCGGCTCCCCGGCGGCTGGATCAGAATAATCGAGGCCCCCTGTCCGGCGGCTCCCTGGCTATTCGGTCTCCCCAGCGCCGCCTCCGCCAAGGCCACAACCAACCCGCCATCGGAGCAATCGTGAGCAGAGCGAACCAGACCGGCCGCCATCAGGGCCCGGCAGGCCTGCTGGACCGCCAACTCCTCGGCAAGACGCAGTTCAGGCAGAAGCCCCCGTTCCTGATGGTGGATCACCCGTAAATATTCGCTGCCGCCGAGATCATCCCGATTTTCACCAAGGAGCAGGATCAGATCGCCTGGCGTCTGAAACCACGGCGCCACCAGACGCTCCAGCGGCTCCAGCAGTCCGATCGTCCCCACGACGGGAGAGGGGCAGATCGGTTGCCCGTTCGTCTCATTGTAGAGACTGACGTTTCCGCTGACGACCGGAAGGCCCAATTGCCGGCAGGCATCGGCGATCCCTTCCACGCAGGCGGCAAATTGCCACATGGTTTCTGGTTGCTCGGGACTGCCGAAATTCAGACAATCGGTCACCGCCAGCGGCACCGCGCCGACGCAGGTGATGTTTCTTGAGCCTTCCGCAACCGCCATCGCACCGCCGGCATAGGGATTGAGCAGGCAATAGCGAGGATTTCCATCGACCGAGAGGGCGATGGCTTTATTCGCGGATTTGAGTCTGACGACGGCGGCGTCGGCGCCGGGAGGCAGCAGCGTATCGGTCCCGACCATGTGATCGTATTGTCGATAAATCCACGCCGTGCTGGCCAGCGACGGACTGCCCATGAGCGTCAGGAGCACTTTGGTCAGATCGCCCGGCACGGGCAGCATTTCCAGCGGCAGTGATTGCAGCGCGTGCAAATAGGCGGGAGGCTTCATCGGGCGCTCATAGCGCGGGGCGCCGTCGGTCAGCGGGCCGATGGGCACGGAGGCGACCGGACGACCCTGCGCCAGCAGTTCCAGCCGATGGGTCGTGGTCACCTCCCCGATCACCGCCACTTCCAATTCCCACTTGCGGCACACCGCTTCCACGGCAGGAAGATGCTCCGGCGAGGCGACGGCGATCATGCGCTCCTGCGACTCCGAGAGACAAATTTCGTAGGGCTGCATGCCGGTTTCGCGCAACGGCACCCGGTCAAGATGCAGACGCAGACCGGTCCCGGCCCGGTTGGCCATTTCCAGGGAGGCGCTGGTCAACCCGGCGGCGCCGCAATCCTGCAATCCGACGAGCAGTCGTCGCTGCGCCAATTCCAGACACGCCTCCATCAGTTTCTTCCCCATAAACGGATCGCCCACCTGCACCGCCGGTCGTTGATCTTCATCGCCCGACGCAAACTGCGCCGAGGCCATGGTCGCGCCGTGGATCCCGTCCCGACCGGTCTTGGCGCCGATGTAGATGACGGGGTTCCCGGGCCCCGCGGCCACGGCGCGCAGCAGGTGGTCGGTGCGCAACACGCCGGCGCACAGGACGTTGACCAGCGGGTTCTTGGCGTAGAACTCCTGGATGACCAGCTCCCCGCCGACGGTGGGGATGCCCACGCAATTGCCGTAACCGGCCACGCCGCGGACAATGCCGTCCAGCAGTCGGCGATTGGCCGGATCGTCCAACGATCCGACGCGAAGCGAATCCAGCAGGGCCACCGGCCGGGCCCCCATGGTGAAAATATCGCGGAGGATGCCGCCCACGCCCGTCGCCGCCCCCTGGTAGGGCTCGATATAGGAGGGATGGTTATGGCTTTCGATCTTGAGCGCGACGGCCCATCCGTCACCGAGGTCGACGACGCCGGCGTTCTCGCCGGGCCCCTGCAACACCCGATCTCCCGACGAAGAAAATTTTTTCAGATGGACTTTCGAGCTTTTGTAGCTGCAGTGCTCGCTCCACATCACCGAAAAAATGTTCAATTCCACTTCATTCGGAGGCCGACCCAGCGCCTCCGTGACCTTGTGATATTCCTCGTCGGTGACGTTATA
>JBGPUQ010000076.1:0-5499 GCA_041491185.1 Nitrospiria bacterium
CCACACCGATGTCTTGTCGCTCGCCAGCGCTCGAACCACGGTGAAGAGCTGCCAGTGAGTCCAGTGTTCATCCGTCGGCGGGGTGGCCGCACCGCCCCACGACGGGAGGGCGATGAGCCAGAGCAGACTTAAAAACAGCGCAAACCGCGATTTGAAGGTGATCACTCCGGTGCGACTCCTGAAGCAGGGAACCCCGTCGACTGCGCCGTCGACGGTCTCGGCTGTTTGCGTGGCATCCGCAGCCGCTCGACGATTTCGCCCTTGAGAATGTGCCGCTCCGCGATCTCTTTGACATCGTCCGGCGTATCGACAAAATACCAGACCCCTTCGGGATAGATCACCACCGTCGGTCCCATCGCGCAATAATCGAGGCAGCCGGCGGCGTTGGCCCGCACTTTTCCCTTGAGGCCGAGCCGTTTGATTTCATCTTTAAAGAGCTGGCGCAGCGCGATGGAACCTTTATCGCTGCAGCAGCCTCGCGGATCGTCGGAGGCGCGTTTGTTCACGCAGACAAAAACGTGGCGATCGAATCGCGGTGACCCGTTATCGCTGGGGGGCATTGGAATTCCTCAATGCATACGTTCCGTCGACTCATACCATCGACGATGTTGACCTTCTCATGATAACGAACCAATGATGGAGTGTCAATTATCAAGATGACGCGCGAACAATGATGAGGTTGCCAACCACCTTCCCCTTTGCTAAGCTGCGACGGATTGCTGAGACTCTCTGACGATAGTACAACACGTGCAAAATAACGCGCAACATCACGGGCACGAGATGAACCATCAGCCGACCGGATGGCTGGCCGGTCTTCGGGGCAACGTCCTGATTCTGGGCGTGGTCAGCCTATTGAATGATGCGGCGTCGGAGATGATCTATCCGCTGCTGCCGCTTTTTTTGACCACGGTGCTGGGAGCCGGCCCGGCGGCACTCGGCGTGATCGAGGGGATTGCGGAATCGACCGCCTCCTTATTAAAACTCGCCTCGGGCTATCTCTCGGACCGCGCGCGGACACGAAAACGATGGGTGGTCGGCGGCTATCTTCTCTCCAATTTCGCCCGTCCGCTGATCGGGTTGGTCTCGACGTGGGGCGGCGTGCTGGCGCTGCGCGTGGTCGATCGAGTCGGCAAGGGACTCCGCACGTCGCCCCGCGACGCCCTCATCGCCGAGAGCACGTCGCCGAAGTGGCTCGGCAAAGCGTTCGGCTTTCACCGCGCGGCGGATCATGCCGGCGCGGTGGTGGGCCCGCTGCTGGCCACGTTGGCGCTCACCTTCCTGCATGAGCAACTCAGAACGGTCTTTCTCCTCTCGCTCATCCCCGGTCTCTTGGCCATCGCATGCCTCGCCGTCGGGGTTCGTGAAGCCCGAACAACCGACGCGTCGCCGCAGCGACACGAGCCATTGCGCATCGCCGCCGCGTGGCGGGAAATGCCATCGTCCCTGCGCCGCTTCACGCTGATCATCTTTCTCTTCACGCTCGGCAACTCCAGCGATGCCTTCCTCCTGCTCAAAGCGCAGCAGTTGGGAGTCGCCGTAATGCTGATTCCGCTCCTCTGGATGGCCTTGCACATCGTCAAGATGAGCAGCTCGCTTCCCGCGGGGATCGCGTCGGATCGGTGGGGTCGAAAGAGCATGATCCTCATCGGATGGATCATTTACGCGGCAACCTATGGCGGCTTCATCGTCGCCAACGCGGCCTGGCAAGCGTGGGCGTTATTCGCCGTCTACGGCCTCTATTTCGGCTTTACGGAAGGAGTCGAGAAAGCGTTGATTGCCGATCTGGCGCCGGAGCGGCTGCGTGGCTCGGCATTCGGCCTCTATCACCTGGCCATCGGCATTGGCGCGCTGCCCGCCTCATTAGTATTCGGCTGGGTCTGGCAGACATTCGGTGATGCGGCGGCGTTCGGCATGGGGGCAAGCCTTGCCCTGGCGGCGAGTCTCTCACTATGGCGGTTGCGGTTGACGAGTGGGTAGACGTTCAGACGCAAGAAACTGTTCAATCACCTGCAAGATCGCGTTCGGCACTTCCTCCTGCGGCGAATGGCCGCACCGGTCGAGGAGCAACACCTCCGCATGCGGCAGCGCCTCGCGGAATTTTCCGGCGTCTGAAAACGGCAAGATCCGATCGTTCCGGCACCAGAGCACCAAGACCGGCAGCTCCAGCGTCCGATACCGTTCGATGAGCGCCGCATAATCATCCGGGATCACCTGCCGCGCCGTCATGATCAGCGCCGCCCGGCCGCCGGGCGATCGCATCGAATCGGCATAGGCCCGCACCAGCGCATCGGGCACGCGCGTCGGATCCCAATAATTCTTGCTGAGAATCTGTCGCGCCAGAATATCGGGATTGGCCATGTAGAAGAACATCGGACCGAAGAACGGCAGGCGCAGCATGGCGATCAGCTGGGGCGGCCGGGCCGAGATCCCCGCGCTGTCGATCAACACCAGCCGCTTGGGCCCGCGGCTCCCCTGCGACTGCAGCGCCGTCATCAACACCACGCCCCCGCCCAGTGAATGGCCGATCAGCGTCACGTCATCCAGTTTGAGCATCTGGATCAGCGCGGTCACGATCTCGGCTTGATCGGCCACGCGATAACGACCGTCAGCCGGCTTATCGGAATAGCCCGCGCCTTTTAAATCGATGCTCACCACCCGATGGTGACGGGCCAGCTCGGGGAGGAGCCGGTCCCACGTGGCCGATGTCTCGCCGAAGCCGTGAATCAGGACGAGCGGCTCCCCTTGTCACACATCTATATAATAGATACGAACGCGATCCTGATAGAGGAAATAGCGCGGGGCCGGCCCGGACGGAAGGTACGGTGTGGGCCACTGCGCGCAGCCGACGGTGGTCAGCAGACCGCACACAACCAGGACAAGATGGCGCGGGAGACGCACTAGGCAGTGAGCGCGACAAGATGCGCTTCAATTTGAGTCAGGGGGAGATGCTCAGCTCCCCCTGACAACACCCATCGCCATACGCGCGTTGTTGAGGCAAAATGCATTCTCATGAGGCCAACAGGGCGAGCAAATGAGCCTCAACCGATCGGGCGAGCGCGGGTAGGTTATAGCCGCCTTCAAGACATGACACGATCCGCCCCCGGCACGAGCCATCGGCGAGCGTCCGCACGAGCCGGGTCATCTCGGCAAATCCCGCCTCGGTCACCTGCATACCGGCCAGGGGATCATCGCGGTGGGCGTCGAACCCGGCCGAAATCAGGATGAACTCCGGCCCGAAGCTCTTCAATGCCGGAATGATCTTCTTCACAAAAACGGCCGTGTAGTCGTCATCATCCCGACCGCCTGGCATCGGGCAGTTGAGCGTGTAGCCGGCGCCCGCCCCTTGGCCGATCTCTCCTTCGCTGCCGGTGCCCGGGTAGAGCGGAAACTGATGGGTGCTGACATAGAAGACGGTGGGATCTTCATAGAAGATCTCTTGCGTCCCGTTGCCGTGGTGGACATCCCAGTCGATGATCGCCACCCTGCCGATCCCGTGGCGGCGCTGCAGATAACGGGCCGCGATCGCGACATTATTAAAGAGACAGAATCCCATCCCCCGGCGCGATTCGGCATGATGGCCCGGCGGGCGGATGGCGCAAAAGGCGTTGCTCACCACGCCCGCCATCACCTGGTCGACCGCGCTCAATGTGCCGCCGACGGCCGTGAGCGCGGCCGGCCATGATCCGGCCGACACGCCGGTATCGGCGTCGAGGTAACTCACACCCTCGCGTGGAATGATCTTTTTCAGCGCCTGGCGATAGGCCGGCGCGTGCACCGCATCGATCCATTGGACAAGATCGGCCTCGTTCCCTTCCACAACCGGAACAGCGATCAGTTGATCCATCAGCCCGCTCTTGTGGAGATGGGCTTCGATCGCTTTGAGCCGCTCGGGCGATTCCGGGTGGCCCCGCCCGGCGTCGTGCGTCAGATAGACGGGATGGGTGACCAGGCCGGTGGCCGTCATTCGCCGATCGAGCCGATTCGCTGCACAACGATTTCCTTGATCACCGTCACGGGGGAGAGCTGCAACAGATCCACCACCAGCTTGCCGATATCCTCCGGCGGGATCATCTGGTCGGGTGATATCGGGACCTTCGCCGTCATCGGCGTGGCGACATAGCCGGGGCAGATCGCCGTCACCCGGATGTGGTGCGGCACGGCCTCCTCCAGGAGACTTTCGGTCAGTCCGATCATGCCGAATTTCGACGCGCAATAGGCCGAGGCGCCGCCGAAGCCGGTTTTTCCCGCCACCGAGGCGATATTTATGATATAGCCCGACCCCTGCTTCATCATCACGGGAAGCACCGCCTTGGCGCAGAGAAACGCGCCCTTGAGATTCGTCGCCTGGATGGCGTCCCAATCCGCTTCGGCCAGGTCAACCACCGGCGCCATTTTGAAAATACCGGCATTGTTCACCAGGAGATCGATCCGGCCGAATGCTTTGATCGTCTTCTCGATCAGGCGTTCGACGTGGGCCGCAACCGACACATCGACCGGTACGACCAGCACCTTCCCACCCTTCTGCTCAAGCTGCGCTGCGGCCAGCCGGAGTTTTTTCTCATCGCGTCCCGCGAGCGTGACCGCCATGCCTTCCGCGACGATCGCCGCCGCAATGGCCAGCCCGATGCCGCTGCCACCGCCGGTAATGATCGCCGCCTGATTCCGAAGATTCGCCATGATCGACCCCCCAACGAGGTTCTATCACGTTTTGCCCCAATCCTCAATCAAAGTCAGGGGGAGAGTGCCTCTTTCTCCCCCCTGACAACCCCCCATAGCCATACGTACTCTGCAACCCCCATAGGCCTTACCCTCTTCACGGCAATCTCCCCATCGCCGTACGCATTGTGCGTTTGTACCTCCCTATACCATAATCGTAAACAGCAGGGACGGACGAGGCGCTTTGCGTTTTGTCCCGGTGGTGTGATAAAGTATGGTGGTACCGGAAACCCCGTTACAGTCAGGAGCAACCGGTATGGCGGCTCATCCGAGAGCGACAGCAACCAAGCGAACACGCGAACGCGCCAAGATGGAGAAGCGCAACGAGAAAGTGTTGCGCCGTGAAGCGCGGAAAAAAGCCAAGGAAACTGAACTTCCGACTCCCGACGGCACCGATCCGGACCTCGTCGGCATCACGCCGGGCCCCCAGAGCCCGCTGGAATAACGCCGGCGCCGGTTTCTTCACCGACTCTGTTCCAGCACGATCCTCCGAAACCAGCCGCCGGCCACATCCGGCTCGTCGCTGATCACCGTCAACCCGGGACAGGCCGCCAGGACCTCTTCGAACACCACATCGGTGCGCGTGGCCAATCGACCGAGCAACGGGCTGATCAACTTGCGCAGCGGCGCGCGCTGCCCCGGCCGTAAAAACTTGTCCAGGATATGCACGCGGCCGCCGGGCTTGACGACGCGCGACACCTCGGCCAGCGCCGCGCTCGGACGGGGCACCACCGCCAGAATCAGATGCATCACGACGCGATCGAAGACACCGTCTCGATAGGG
>JBGPUQ010000077.1:0-5464 GCA_041491185.1 Nitrospiria bacterium
CCCACGATCGTCATCGCGTAGGCATTGGCCACGGCGTGGGCGACGGCAAACGTCCCCCGCGAATAGGCGTCCATCTCAAACAGCCCCATCGGGCCGTTCCACAGGATCGTCTTGGCGTTGGCCAGCGCTTCGGTAAAGAGACGGACGGAGGCCGGACCGATATCGAGCCCGATCCATCCTTGCGGAATTTCCTGGATCGGCACGATCTTCGTCTCCGCGCCGGGCTCCCGGCTCATGGCGATCACACAGTCGACCGGCAGGTAAAATTTCACCCCGCGCGCGCGGGCTTTATCCCGCACGGCGAGGGCGAAATCGAGCATCGAGGGTTCCACCAGCGAGTTGCCCACCTCCAGCCCCATCGCTTTGAAAAAAGTGAACGCCATGCCGCCGCCGATGATCACCTTATCGACTTTCTTTCCCAGATTCTCGATGACGCCGATCTTGCCCGAGACCTTGGCCCCGCCCAGAATCGCCACAAACGGCCGGGCCGGGTCGGCCACCGCACCCTCGAGATACTCCACCTCCCGCTTCATCAGGAACCCGGCCGCTGATTCCTTTACGAATTTCGGCACGCCGGTGATCGAAGCATGGCTGCGGTGGGCCGCGCCGAATGCGTCGTTGACGTAGGCATCGGCCAGGTTGGCCAGCGCCCGCGCAAAATCGGTGTCGTTTTTTTCCTCACCCGCATGAAATCTCAAGTTCTCCAGGAGCAGTACATCGCCGTCCTGCATCTTGGCCACGAGATTTTCCACCTGCGGCCCGATGCAGTCGGGCGCAAATTCGACATTTTTGCCCAGCAGCCGCCGCAACCGTTTTGCCACCGGCGCCAGGCTGTAGCGCGGATCGGGGCGGCCGTCGGGACGGTCGAGGTGCGAGGCCAGGATCACCTTCGCGCCCTCATCAATCGCGTAGTTGATCGTGGGCAGCGTCGAACGGATTCTGGTGTCATCCGTGATGTTGAGCTGCTCATCCAGCGGAACGTTGAAATCCGCCCGAATGAAGAGCCGCTTCCCTTTGATGTGGAGATGATCCAGTGTGACTTTCCGCATCCGCATGGTGTTGATCCTCTCGTGCTTCGCACTCGTTCAAGTCAAGGGAAGATGGCTCATCCCTGCCTGCCGGCAGGCAGGTCCCCTTGACCATCCTCATCGCCGTACGCCTTGCGCCATTAATCACGACGTCAGCGATGGGGGTTATCAGGGGGAGAGGAGCATCTCCCCCTGATTCTACAATCGCTCCCCCATGTACACCAGGAGATCCTTCACCCGGTTGGCGTAGCCCCATTCGTTGTCGTACCAGGCCAGGACTTTGACCATGCGCCGGTCCATCACCGTGGTCAGAGTGCCGTCGATAATGGCCGAAGAGGGATTCCCGTTCAGATCGATCGAGACCAACGGCTCCTCCATATAGGAGATGATGCCCTTGAGATCCTTCTCGGCCGCCTGCTTGAGCAGCGCATTGACCTCCGCGGCGGTGGTGTCCCGCTCCACTTCGGCGACCAGATCAATCAGCGAGACGTTGGGGGTCGGCACCCGGATCGCCATGCCGTCCATCTTTCCCTTCAGCGCGGGCAACACCAACCCGACCGCCTTGGCCGCCCCCGTGGTCGTGGGAATCATCGACAGCGCGGCCGCCCGCGCCCGGCGCAGATCTTTATGGGGCAGATCCAGGAGCTGTTGATCGTTGGTATAGGAATGAATCGTCGTGACCAATCCATGACGGATGCCCAACTGCTCCAGCAGCACCTTCGCAACAGGCGCCAGGCAATTGGTCGTGCAGGAGGCGTTGGAGACGATGTGATGATCGGCGGCGCGATACATCGCTTCATTGACGCCCATCACCACGGTCAGATCGGGCTCTTTCGCCGGCGCCGAGATGATCACTTTCGCCGCGCCCGCCTGGAGATGTTGTCCGGCCCCGGCCCGATCGACGAAGCGGCCGGTCGATTCGACGACCATCTGCACCCCCAGCGCTTTCCAGGGCAGTTTGGCCGGCTCCCGCTCGCTCAGAATCTTGACCGGACGGCCGTCGAGCACCAGGCCCCCCTCCTTGACCTCCACCTGCCCCCCAAACCGGCCATGCACGGAATCGTATCGAAACAGGTGCGCCAATGTTTTGGCGTCCGTCAGGTCGTTGATCGCCACCCATTCCAACCGGGGATCACTCAACGACGCCCGCAAGAGATTTCGCCCGATCCGACCAAATCCATTAATTGCCACTCGCACCGCCATAACCCTCGCCTCCTTTATACCACCCTCACCCGCATGACTGATATCTCGCCGACGCCCCGCGCGCCGTCACAGCGCCGGCTTGCCGGCGGGGTCGCTCTCCATCCGATAAAAATCGGTCACCCGCGAACGCGGCTCGCGTTGTCGGGTCGGCTCCGTCCCTGGGACGAACAATTCCACGATCCCCTCCTTCTCGTCGGGCGGCGCCAGCAGGCCCGTCGCCGGATCGATCCGGGCGAAGAGAATCTCGTCCGGAATTTCAAACGATACCGGCGGCAGCGCGGGCAGCACGGCCCGCATGAAATCGATCCAGACGGGCAAGGCCACCCGGGCGCCCGCTTCCCGATCGCCCAGCGGCCGCCGATCGTCAAATCCGACCCAGACGCCCAGCGCCAGATTCGGCGTGTAGCCGACAAACCAGGCATCGGTAAAATCGTTGGTCGTGCCCGTCTTGCCGGCCACCGGCCGGCCCAGCACCTTGGCCCGCTGGCCCGTCCCGCGCTGGATCACATCCTGCAACAGGTTGGTGATCAGGTAGGCGGTGGTTTTGGACAAGATGGTTTGCGGCTTGGGCTCGTGAAATTCGAGCAGTTGGCCCTGCGCATTCGTCACCGACCGGATCATCATCGGCTCGACCCTGACCCCTTCGTCGGCCAGCACGCCATAGGCCGACGTCAATTCCAGCAAGGTCACGCTCGACGAGCCCAGCGCCAGCGACAGATCGCGGGACAACGGACTTTCAATCCCCAGCCGTTGGGCCATGTCGATCACGGGGGGAATCCCGATCTGGTCGAGCAAATGAATCGTAGCCAGATTCCGTGAATGAATCAACGCCTCCCGCATGGTAATCGGCCCGAAGAACTGATCCTCGTAATTGACCGGCTTCCAGATCTTGTCCAGGACCGGGTCTTCGTAGATCACCGGCCCATCGATGAGGATCGTCGAGAGCGGCAGTCCCTTATCGAGCGCCGCCGTGTAAATAAAGGGCTTGAACGCCGACCCGGGCTGCCGTCGGGCCTGCATCGCCCGATTAAATTCACTCCGATGAAAATCATACCCCCCGACCATTGCGCGAATCCCGCCCGTCTCCGGGTCAATGGCCAGCAGGGCACCTTCCACCAGCGGCTCCTGCTCCAGCGAGAAAGTGGCCAACTTTCCGCTCTTGTCGAGGGCGAGCACTCCGACGGTGATCACATCCCCGATCTTCACGAGGTCGGACGGTTTCACCTCTTCGATCACCTGCACCTGGGAGAGATCCGCGCCTTTGAGTTTTCGCCGCGCCCAGACCATCTCCTTTTTCTCGATGGTTCCGGTCAGCTCACCCACCGCCACCTCAACCCGGTCGGCGCCGACTTTGGTGACCACCGCGGTCAACAGATCGCCGGGCTGCAATTTCGCCGCGCGCAGCCCCCCCGCTTTGACCGACGGCTCGCCCTGAGCCGCCGGCGCGCCGTCCGGCCCCGCACTCATCGACCGGTGACCGATCGGCCCGCGGAAACCCTGCCGTTTGTCCAGCTCCCGCAACCCCTGCGCCACTGCCCGATTCGCCGCCTGCTGCATCGCGATGTTGAGCGTCGTGTAGACCTTGAGTCCGCCCTTGTAGACGGCATCCTCGCCGTACTGGCTGCGCAGGTGTTGCCGGATTGACTCGACAAAATAGGGCGCGATCTCCTCCGCCGCCGCTGGCCGCTCAAAGTAGAGATCCTGCTGGTAGGCGGCCCGGAACTGTTCTTCCGTCACGAAGCCTTCCTCCATCATGCGGCGAAGCACCACCCCCTGCCGTTGCTTCACCCGGTCCGGGTGGAGATAGGGCGAATAATCGCTGGGGGCTTTGGGCAGACTGGCGATGAAGGCCGCCTCCGCCAGCTTGATCTGGCTCACATCCTTTCCGAAATAGGTTTGCGCGGCGGCCTGCACACCGTAGACCCCCTGGCCGAAGTAGATCTGGTTCAGATAGAGTTCGAGAATTTCCTCCTTGTTCAAGAGCTGCTCGATCTTTCTCGCCAGCAACGCCTCCTTGATCTTGCGGGTCAGACTCCGCTCCGGCGTGAGAAACAACGCGCGCGCCAATTGCTGCGTGATCGTGCTGGCGCCCTGCCGGATCCGGAACTCGCCCAGATCGGTCAGCAACGCGCGCATGATCCCGATGGGGTCAATCCCCTTGTGCTCGAAAAACCGGGCATCCTCGACGGCGATAATCGCCTGATAGAGCTCCTTCGGAATCTGCTTGAACGGGACGACCAGCCGCTTCTCCACGTAGAACTGCCCGATCAACGCATTATTGTCGGCGTACACCTGGGTGACCTGGCTGGGCCGATAGCTCCGCACCGACTGCACGTCGGGCAGATCATGGGAAAGATACCAGAGGGTCCCCAGACCGGCGCCGCCCGTCACCAACCCCGCCGCCGCCAGAAATCCGACGACCCAGACCCAGCGCGGCCACCGCGTCATGTCCACATGTCGTCCCAGGTAGCCCATTACGCGGTCGCCTCGATCCGGCGGTCGAGCGACCGGTAGTGAATCGCTTCGGCGACGTGCGGCGATTCAATCCGTTCGTTCCCTTCAAGATCGGCGATCGTCCGGGCGACCTTGAGGATGCGGGTGTAGGCGCGCGCCGACAGCCCCAGCCGTTGCATCGACAGCTCCAGCAGCCGCTTCGACGGTTCGTCCACGTCGCAATATTTTTTGACCATCCGCGGGCGCAACTGCGCATTGCACGCGATGCCGTCCGACCGGTAGCGCGCCCGCTGCAGCGCTCTCGCCTTGATGACCCGCGACCGGATCTCGGCCGAGCTTTCGTGGGGCCGGTCGGTCGACAATTCGCGAAACGGCACCGCCGGCACCTCGACCTGCAGATCGATCCGATCCAACAAGGGCCCCGACACCTTCGCGCGATAGCGCTGAATCTGCGGCGGCGTGCAGCTGCAGCGTTGCCGCGGGTCGGTGAGAAAACCGCAGGGACAGGGATTCATCGCCGCCACGAGCATGAAGCGCGCGGGATAGGTCAATGAGGCGGCGGCCCGCGCGATGGTGATGGTCGAATCTTCCAGGGGTTGACGCAAGACCTCCAACACGTGACGGCGAAACTCCGGCAGTTCATCCAAAAAGAGGACGCCATTATGCGCCAGACTCACCTCGCCCGGCCGCGGCATCTGCCCGCCGCCGATCAACCCGGCATCCGAGATGGTGTGGTGCGGCGCGCGGAACGGCCGCACGGCGACCAGCGACTGCCGGGG
>JBGPUQ010000078.1:0-5447 GCA_041491185.1 Nitrospiria bacterium
CGCCGATGCCGTTGACCACGCAGCCCAGCACCGAGATGGTGATCGGTTCCCGGACGTGGGCCAGTTTCTGCTCCAGCTCGTTGGCGACTTTGATGACGTCGAATTCGACGCGGCCGCAGGTGGGGCAGGCGATGACGTTGATGCCGCGGTGGCGCAATTCCAGCGCTTTGAGAATCTCGTACGCCACCTTGATTTCTTCGGTGGAGTCGGCGGCCAGTGAAACACGAATGGTGTCCCCGATCCCTTCGGCCAGCAGCATTCCCAGTCCGACCGCCGATTTGATCGCGCCGGTCATGGTTGTGCCGGCCTCCGTGATCCCGAGATGGATCGGATAGTTGGTCTGCTTGGCGAACAATCGGTTGGCGTCCACCGCCATTTTCACGTGTGACGCCTTGAGCGATACTTTGATCTCATGGAAATCGAGATCCTCTAAAATTCGAATGTGACGCATGGCTGATTCGACCATGGCCTCGGCCGTCGGGTAACCGTACTGCTCCACCAGGTCGCGTTCCAATGAGCCGGCATTGACGCCGATTCGGATCGGAATGCGGCGCTCCTTGGCCATTGCGACCACCCGCTCGACCCGTGACCGGTTGCCGATGTTGCCAGGATTGATCCGCAGACAATCGACGCCGGCTTCCAGCGCCCGTAGCGCCAGCTTGTAGTCAAAGTGGATATCAGCTATCAGGGGGAGATGAATCTGCCGCTTGATCTCGGGCAGCGCGTCGGCCGCCGCGGGTGTGTTGACGGTGACGCGGATCAGTTCGCAGCCGACCTGTTCGAGCGCGTGGATCTCCTTGACCGTGGCGTCGATCTTGTCCGTGTCGCAGGTGGTCATCGACTGGACGACGATCGGGGCGTCCCCGCCGATTTTGACGTTGCCGACGGAGAGTGGTCGTGTCGGTCTGCGGACGATGTCCATGGCTTACCTCAAGACGCGTGAGGGGCGGGGTTCCGGCTCGGCCTCGAGCAACGACTGGACGGCGCGCACGATCCCCTCGGTGTCCACTCCGCATTGTTGCCGCAGGAACGCCTGCGGTCCCTGATCGGGAAACTCGTCGGCGACCCCGACGCGGCGCACCTTCACCCCGCCCAGCAATCCCTCATCGGCCAGGAGTTCCAGCACCGCGCTGCCGAATCCGCCCTGGAGTACGTGCTCTTCCACGGTCACGATCCATTTGCAGCGCGAGGCGATGGAACAGAGCAAATCACGATCCAGCGGTTTGACGAACCGGGCGTTGACCACCGATGCGGAAATGCCTTCCTGGGCGAGCCGATCGGCCGCCTCCAGCGCCGGAGCGACCCGGCTGCCGAGCGCGATGATGGCGACGTCGTTTCCGTGGAGCAGGATCTCCCCCTTGCCGATTTTGAGGGCGCGCGGTTCGGGATCCAGCGGAACCCCGAGCCCGCTGCCGCGAGGGTAACGGACCGCGATGGGGCCGGGATGGTCGATCGCCGTTTTGAGCATGTGCTGGAGTTCATTTTCATCTTTCGGCGCCATCAGCACCATGTTGGGGATATGACGGAGAAATGCCAGATCAAAAATCCCGTGGTGCGTGGCCCCATCTTCCGCCACGATGCCGGCCCGGTCGATGCAAAAGGTCACCGGCAGGTTCTGGATGCAGACGTCGTGCAGAATTTGATCGAATGCCCGCTGGAGAAAGGTGGCATACATGGCGACGACCGGTTTGTAACCTTCGGCGGCCAGGCCGGCGGCGAATGTCACCGCATGCTGTTCGGCGATGCCGACGTCGTAGACTCGGTCGGGAAACTTCTCCGCGACGCCCGAGAGCCCGGTGCCTCCCGGCATGGCGGCCGTGATGCCCACCACTTTGGGATTCTCCTGGGCCAGGCGGATCAGCGTTCGGGTGAAGATATTGGTGTAGGACGGAATGGTTGATGTCTGGCGCGGCCGGCCGGTTTCCCGGATAAAGGATGGGGCACTGTGAAAGAAGACCGGGTCGCGTTTGGCCGGTTCGTATCCCCGGCCTTTTTCTGTGATGACATGGAGAAACACCGGTCCTTTGAGTTTTTTGATGTTTTCCAACGTCGGCAGCAGGTGGTCAAACCGGTTGCCATCGATCGGTCCCACATAGAGAAAGCCGAGTTCTTCGAACAACAGGGCGGGACTGATCAACCCTTTCGCCGATTCTTCGGCGACTTTGGCCGCTCTGAGCATCGATTCGCCGATGCCGGGGATCGCCTTGAGGATGACCTTCGCCTCCTCGCGCAGTGTCGTATAGAGCGGTCCGGTGAGCAGCCGGCTCAGATACGATGAGATCGCGCCGACGTTTTTGGAAATGGACATCTCGTTGTCATTGAGAATGAGCAGCAAATCTTTTTGCAGCGCGCCGGCATGATTGAGTCCCTCGTACGTCAATCCGGCCGTCATCGCGCCATCCCCGACCACACAAATGACCCGGTGATCGTCCGCGCTGAGCTCACGAGCGGCAAGGAATCCGGTGGCGGCGGAGACGCCGGTTCCGGCATGGCCGGCGTTGAAGGCGTCGTAGGGGCTTTCCTCCCGTTTGGCAAACCCGCTCAACCCCCCCCATTGCCGCAGCGTGTCAAACCGATCCTGTCGGCCGGTCAACAGCTTGTGCGCATAGGTTTGGTTGCCGGTATCCCAGATGATCTTGTCGTGTGGGGTCTGGAAGAGATAATGGAGCGCCAGTGTGAGCTCGACGACGCCGAGATTTGAGGAGAGGTGGCCGCCGGTCGCCGACACCACGTCGATAATGCGCTCGCGGATCTCGGCGGCCAACACCGGGAGTTGCTCAGCGGGAAGTCGACGCAAATCCGCCGGACTGCACATCTGTGTCAGTAAGGCCATCTCGTGCTCCTCAATCGGTGACGCTGTCCCCGTTTCCGTCGTCGTTCTCGATAAGTTCCCACTATAGCGGAGCATTGTGAAATCTGTCAAGCAACGGGGCGGTGTCGGTGTGTGTGCCGCCACCGACTCCACGGAGTCGAACATTCGGCCCAAGATTCGGCCCAAGATTCGGATTGACTCCAAAAAACCCTTTTGGTATAGTGACCCCTAATTTTCGTGTTGGTGGACACTCACCATCGTGTGAGTGTGGTGCGTGAACCGAAGGAATTCATCGAGCACCCATCAGATGGCGGCAAAGACAAAAAAAACGGGCGCCGAAGGCACCGGCCGGAGCAAGGGGACCGACTATCAGACGGTTCTGAAGGACTTGCAGCAGCAACGGGATGATCTGCTGGCCGAAGCGGGGGTGATTCTCGGCGGCGGGTTGAGCCAGGGAGCCGAGAATCTTGCCGATGTGGGGGATCAGGCGACGGCTGTCGCCGACCAAAATTTTACGCTCCGCCTGCGTGAGCGGGAGCAGCGCTTGTTGAAGAAGATTGATGAGGCGATGGACCGCATTCATGCCGGCACGTTTGGCATTTGCGAGACGTGCGGAGGGGAGATCGGCTACAAGCGGTTGAAGGCCCGTCCGGTGACCACCCTCTGCATCAACTGCAAGACCAAGCAGGAAGAGGACGAGAAAACCCGAGAATAAACCAGTGTTCTTTTCCCCGCGCGACCGCCTCATGCGGTCGGGGGCGGCGGTGTCCATCCCGGGTTGTCGCCGCTGTATCGTCGTTTGATTTCCTCTCCGCTGTTTGTTATTCTCGGTGCCATCGTTGAAGACGGTGTGGTGCGTTCAGTCCGGCGGCGTAGCTCAGTTGGTAGAGCAGGTGAATCATAATCACCGGGCCGGGGGTTCGAGTCCCTCCGCCGCCACTAAGTACGATACGAGATATTCTCGACTACTGGGATTCGCCATGGAGAAGTGGCCTGCGGCTTGTTCATTCATCGGCGCCTTCGGCGCTTATGCATGGTCGAGTCCCTCCGCCGCCACCAATCCGTCGCCATGGTTGCGGGGGATGTGATGGGTGATCAGCCAGAGGAACAGGATTCATCCGATGGGATGGAGACGCTGAAACGGGTGAATCACTGGATCAGGGTAGTGTTGGGTGTGGTGGCGGTTGTGGTGTTTGTGGTGGGCATGATCGCCTTCGTGCTGAAATATCGCTGATGCGGTGTTGAGCCGACGCCAACCCACCGCGCCGCCTGAAAAACGGCGATTTTCGACGGACCGTGAAACCCTCGGCCGGCAGGTCGAGGTCACCTTCTACCGAGCCGGAGGGCCCGGCGGTCAGCATCGCAATAAAACCGAAACGGGTGTTCGCTTGTTGCATCGCCCGTCCGGGTTGACCGCGGCCGCTTCGGAGGAACGGTCGCAGAGCCTGAACCGGACGATCGCCCTTGAGCGGCTGCGGCGAAAACTTCTGGCGTACAACACCGTTCCGAAACGACGTATTCCAACCCGCACAACGGCCGCCGGTCGACGGAAACGGCTTGAGGTGAAGAAGCTCCAGTCCAGGAAGAAAACGCTTCGTCGCGTCGTCGAGGAATAGATGCCCCGTCAGGGGCGAGGCGTGGCAATGATTTCACGGGGGATGGGTGGGTGGCGGAGGTGTCGGCCGATTCGCCCCTTGCATCTTGATCCGGTTTCCGACTATAGTAATGGCACGATATTAGGAGTGGTATGATATTCGACCGCCGGCGTGGATCGGCGCGAGGGCCTCAAGCGCCAATGACTTTCGCGCCTTCTCCTCCCGATGGTTTTTTCATTGATCGCAGTGTCCGAATGGAGAGCCAATAGATGACGATAGCCAACGCGGATGAAGATAAATTAGCGCTCTTTATTGATTTGGAGAACATCGCTTTGGGTGTTCGCGACGCCAAATATAAGAGTTTCGAGATCAGCAAAGTGCTGGAACGGCTCGTTGAGAAAGGGAAGCTCATTGTCAAGCGAGCCTACGCGGATTGGGAGCGCTACCGGGAATACAAGCGGCCGTTTCATGAAGCCGGCATCGAGCTGATCGACATTCCCCAGAAGCATTATAGCGGGAAAAACAGCGCGGACATCAAGCTGGTGGTGGATGCGATGGAGCTGGCCGCGGCGAAGGGGCATGTCACCATCTTTGCGATTGCGTCCGGCGACAGCGATTTTACGCCGCTGGTCTCCAAGCTCAAAGAGGAGGACAAGTATGTGATCGGTATCGGGGTGAAGAATTCAACGTCGGCGTTGCTCTCTTCCAATTGCGATGAGTTCATCTACTACGAGGATCTGGTCCGTCAGCCAAAACCGATGCCGAAGATGGCCGCTCAATTGCCGGAGAAGAAGAAGGAATGTTTTGAGCTCCTGATGGATTCCATCCAGGCGTTGCAGCGGGAGGATAAGGAAACGCTCTGGAGTTCGATGGTCAAGCAGACGATGAAGCGTAAAAAACCGTCGTTTAATGAGTCGTATTACGGCTACCGCAGCTTCAGCAACTTGCTGGAGGATGCAGCCAAGCATCAACTGCTCGAAATCACGCATGATGCCAAGAGCCGCTCGTATATCATTACGCCGGTCGCCGAGTCGGGTTAG
>JBGPUQ010000079.1:0-5391 GCA_041491185.1 Nitrospiria bacterium
CATACGCGATTTTCTCTTCATCACGATCGGCACCGGGGTCGGCGGAGGGCTGGTGCTCGATGGTCAACTCTGGCGCGGTCCCAGCGGCCGGGCGGGCGAGTTCGGTCATCTCAAAGTCGTGGCCGACGGCGAGCCGTGCGGGTGCGGGAGCCGGGGCTGTCTGGAGAGTTATGCCAATGCGGCGGCGCTGGTGCGGTTTGCCCGAGAGGCGATGGCCAAGAATCCTTCGAGCCGGTTGTGGGCGGCGGAACGGACGCGGGGCGATGCGCTGGATCCGGCCGTCATCGCCGATGCCGCCGCGGCGGGCGATGAGGCCGCCCGCTCCGTCTACCGGCGCCTGGCCGTCTACCTGAGCATGGGGATCGCCGACGTCGTCCATCTCCTGGATCTGCACCAGTTCATCATCGGCGGCGGGATCAGTGAGGCCTTTCCGCTCTTTGCCCCGTGTGTGCGGACCGAAGTCGCCGCGCGCGTCTACGGCCTCCCCGCCGATGCCGTCCAGATCCTGAGCGCCCAGTGCGGGAATGATGCCGGGAGCCTCGGCATGGCCCGTCTGGTCTTCACGACGCCATGATCACCGTACAAAATGTTTCCGACCGGCTATACTTAAGATAAACGCACCCCGTGCGTTTATCTTGGAGCAATGGAGCAGTGGAACAATCGAGGAATGGATGGGAAATCAAGAGTGCGCCATTGCGGTCTATTGCTCGAATGTTCAACTGTCAGACGGTAACATGGGTTTGCGAGAGACGACGAAAGTTCGTGCGCAATGTACGATAAGCTGATGACAACGGTGCTGACGTGGCCGTTCGCTGCGGAGCTGCTGCTGGCGGCCGGTTGCGGCGCGATCGCCTGGTTGGGACACCGGTGGATGGTGCGATCGGCGGGCGCGCGGCTGGAACCCGAACCGCCGCCGACCGTCAATGCCGCGGTGTTTCAGATCCTGTCGGCGATCGCGCTGCCGGTGGTGTGGATCGGCTCGCTCTCCGGCGCCGGCATGATCCTGCGGCAGATCACGGCTCCGGTGGGCCTGATCGGCGTTGTGGTGCCGTCTCTCTGGTTTCTGATGGTCTACCGGGTTTCCGCTGTCGTCATTGCGCTCTGGCTGCCCAAGCGTCGCACCATGCGCTTTATGATCCATCTGGCCGTGGCGATCGGCATTCTGATGTTGGCCGTGCGGTTTCTCGGCCGCGCCCAGGAACTGAAGGCGCTGGCGAATTATCCCCTCCTGGAACTCGGACCGGCGGCGCTCACCGTGGCGGTGATTTTAAAATCGGTCTTTTTGTTCTGGATCCTCTTCCTCATCGCCGGCCAGGTGACGTCGTTTCTCCAGGAGCGGATCATCAGCAAGACTGACATCGACCCCAGTCTGTCGTTCGCGATGACGCGGTTTCTGAAGTTTTTTCTCTTCAGTCTCGGTGTGCTGATCGTCCTCGATACGGCCGGGGTCAACCTCTCCACGCTCACGGTCTTCGGCGGCGCGCTGGGCATCGGGCTGGGATTCGGGCTGCAGAACATCGCCAGCAATCTGGTGAGCGGCATGATCCTCCTGCTGGACCGTTCGATCAAGCAGGGCGATGTGATCACCGTTGGAGACAGTTACGGCTGGGTCGTGAAATTGGGCGCCCGCTATATTGTGGTGCGGACGCGGGACGGGGTGGAAAAGCTGATCCCCAATGCCAATCTGATCGCGTCGGAAATCACTAATTGGTCCCATTCCGACCGCGCCGTGCGGCTGCATGTGAAGGTGTGCGTCTCCTACAAGGCGGATCCCTTCACGGTCAGGGAGTTGCTCCTGCACACAGCCGACAGTCACGATCGGGTGCTCAAATATCCCCAACCGACCGTCCTCTTCGTCAATTTTGGGGAAAACGGCATGGACTTCGAGCTTCGGGTCTGGATCAACGATCCGCAGGAGGGAATCGAGAGCGTTCGGAGCGCCATGCGGTTTGAAATCTGGAAAATCTTCAACGCGCACGGGATTGAGATCCCCTTCCCGCAGCGCGATCTGCACATCAAGAGCGAGGCCGTCTCGCGGCCTCAGGAACCGCGCCCGTCGGAATTTCAAGAATCCCTGCCCCCGACCCGGGAATCAGGACATTAAGGCGACCGCCGGCCCTCGGTGGCGGCCGGCGTCGGCTGATTTTCCGAGACGACACGCGCGTTTCGAACCAGGCCGGCGCGCTTGGGGCGGGTGAGGGGAGTTCCGGCCAGCGGCGCCATCTCGTGATCGCTCTGTAGGCCGATCATCTGCTTCAGATCAATCCACGGGCCTGTGCCCTCCAGCAGAGCCGGCTCGGTCGTGATGATCGGGGGCTGGTTGTAGGGGCAGACCTCCTGGCAGATGTCGCAGCCGAAGAACCAATCGCCGATCCCGGATCGACGTGACCCGGGGATCTCGCCTTTTAATTCGATCGTTAAATAACTGATGCAGCGGGTGGCGTCCAGTTCGTATGGTGCCACGATCGCGCCGGTCGGGCAGGCGTCGAGACAGAGCCGGCAACTGCCGCACTGGCTGGTCTGGGGTCGGTCGGGTTCAAGTTCGAGGGTCGTGATCAATTCCGCCAGAAAGACCCATGAGCCGAAGGTTTCCGTAATGAGCATCGTATTCTTGCCGATAAATCCCAGCCCCGCCTCCTGCGCGACGGCCCGTTCCAGCACCGGCCCGTGATCGACATAGCGCCGGATCTGCGCCTCCGGCGCCCGCGCGCGGAGCCACTCGGCCAGCGCGTCCAGTTTCTGCTCGATGAGGTCGTGATAATCTTGCCCCCAGCCATAGCGCGCCACCTTGCCGCAGCCGTCATGCGGCGGCGGGCCGTGGTCGCCGGGATAATAGTTTATCGCGAGACTGATGACGCTTCTGGCGCCGGGCAGCACGATCTGCGGATGAGAACGGCGTTGGGGCGCGCGGGCCATGTAGCCCATCTCGCCGTGGTAGCCGCGGGCCAGCCAGCGTTCGAGATACCGGCCGTACTGTTCCGGCAGCTCGGCCGACGTGATGCCGACGGCGTCAAATCCCAGCGCGCGCGCCTGTTCGTTGAGCGCCGCGGTGAGCGACATCGTTTACGGCCGATCGATGTGGACGTGAATGCGCTGGAACCGGCCGTCGTCGCTGAGGAACGCGGTGGTCAACGCGCTGATGATCGAGAGGACCAGCGCGCCAAAGACCGCGGCCCAGAAGCCGTGGACCTCGAAGCCGCGCACCAGGACGCTGGTCAGATAGAGCATCCCGCCGTTGAGGATGAAGGTGAACAACCCCAGCGTGAGAATATTAATCGGCAACGTGAGCAGGATAAAAATGGGGCGGAGAACCGCGTTGATGATCCCCAACACCGCCGCGGCGACGATGGCGGCCACCACACTCCGGACCTCGATGCCCTTGATGATCGTGGCGATCAGCCAGAGCGCGCCGGCATTGACGATCCATCGAATCAGCAGACCCTTCATGGTGCGGGGATTATAACATGCATGATCTTCATACAGATGACGCCCGCGGAACATTCAAGTCCCCAAGCTACGGATTGCGTGGCCATCTTTGCCGATCCTTTATCCCAAGCACGCGCCCCACAAAGCACTTTTACACTATCACATAGAAATACCACTTCAGATAATTTGGCAGCCATTTCCAAAGTCTGAACCGAGACTGGCCTGCCGTCCGGTCGTGCCAGGTTGCGGGAATTTCACATATTGGGTAACCGTTTTTGAATGCCTTGGCGGTTATTTCCATGGCAACCTCAAAACCACCTTTGCTCTCAATGATGAGCTCATCCAGCAATGCTTTGTCATACAGTTTAAAATTATTCGTGATATCATGCGTCGGAACCCCGGAGAGATAATAGAGCGATAGCCCCGCCCATCGTGATAATGTCCTTTTCAGAAAAGGGCCCCCAATCTGTTTGCCCCCTTTCATGTACCTGCTGCCGCAAACAACCTTAAACCCCTGCCTGTATTTCTCAACCATACGGTCCACCACAGACAAATCGTCGGAAAGGTCACCCATGACAACCAAGCAAGGGCCGACGGAGGCGGATTGAAAGCCACTTTTGATCGCATTGAGTACTCCCCGCCCGTAAAGATTTTTGATCAGCACCACGCGATGATCATTCCTTTGAACCGACTGAACAACCGGCAGGGTATTGTCCTCATCAAAGTCATACACGACGAAAATTTGGTGGGGTGTTTGAATTTTGGATTGTATCTCTTGGTACAGCCTTCCAATATTCTCTCCTTCGTTATAGACCGGAATAATAATGTTTAACAACCATGTTGTTTCAGAACTTGTTGTCATCACGCCGACGATCTAGTCAAGTTAAATATTGCCCAGCCGAATCTGGGTTTCTATCCAGGGAATGACTTTATCTAGGACTGCCGAGAGATCCGTTTTTGCACTAAAACCTAAAATGTTCTTGGTTTTTTCTGTGCTTGGGATCCTTTTTCGTACGTCATATTTAAACGGTGAATCACAAACATATCGAAACTCCTTCCCCGGATTGATCTTCTTCCAGATCATCCGGGCTAATTCCAAGACCGTTGTGGATGTATCTGTAGAAAGGTTGAAATCCTCATTCATCGTCTTTTCGCTTTCAACACACAGGAGAATGCCCTTGGCAAGATCACTTCCATATGTGTAATGACGGATCTGATTCCCGTCTCCCAGAATGTGTACAGGATCCTGGCCTTTCAATACTTTTTGGACGAGATCCGGAACAACGTGGCTCATAGCCAATTTTATATTTCCGGAAAACACTTCCTTATCGCAGAGGGCCTTTTGTTCACCGACTCCGACGCAATTGAAGGGACGGATGATCGTGTAAGGCAGACCGTATTGTTCAGCGGCCCCCTTGACAAAATATTCGCATGACAATTTTTGGAAGCCGTAGGTCGAAAGTGGGGGAGGGCAGCGGAGTTGTTCCCCTTCCGGAGTCGGAAATGTCGTTGCCGATTCAAAAACCATGGACGAGGACATGACATTGATTTTTCTCAACCGGTGTTTCTTCAATGCCCAGATGGCCGCGTCGAAAGTGGAGGCAATAATTCTTTCGTTCTCAGCCAAAAGATCATACGCAAATTCATGAAAATAAGAGATTCCCCCGATCATGGCCGCCGCCGCAATGACTTGATCGCAGTCAGCCATGCACTTCTTTAAAAGATTGACATCCTTTGCATCGCCTTTGATGAATTGATAGTATGTGTGGTCAGAATAACTCTTTTTGACCTCGCCATACTTTGAATAGTTATCTAAGCCAACGACAGAGTGCCCGTGTTTCAGAAGCTCTTCGATGACGTACCCCATGATAAAGCCTGCCGCACCGGTGACGAGGATTTTCATCTATCAGTTTCACCATCCTTCTTCATTGCAACAATGAACATTTGCCTTCCGACAAGTCGCCA
>JBGPUQ010000080.1:0-5307 GCA_041491185.1 Nitrospiria bacterium
CCTCGCCATCGGGCACGGGACCACCGGTTGGTATCCATTCGTCCCCGACCGCACCGTCGACCACGGTGTGGCAAGCCGCGCTCATGCATCTCTCAACCGCCACCATGGCCATCCACTGGCAGGCGCCGCAATTGACCATCCACCACGCCAGTATCGAGAGTCGGCACAACCGCCTCGATCTGCAAGGCGCCGTCGACCGGCGCGGGCCACTGGATCTGACATTTCTTTTGCATCTGTCCAACCCTGGGGAAATCGGCGAGATTACCACATCAACCGGCTTCTCCGAATGGGAGGGAACGATTGACGGCCGGGGCTCCATCACCGGCACCTGGAACGAACCGGAACTGGCCAGCTCCTTCATCGCCCACGATCTCCGAACTCATGGGGAGACCATTGATGAAAGCCGTGGAACCATCCGCTACCAGGCCAACACGGTGACGTTCAACAACGTCCTCTTTCAACAGGGATCCGGTACGGTGAAAATGGCGGGCACCATCACGATCGTTTCGCCGGACGCAACCGTGCCGCCGTCTGCGGCCAGCGGTGCGGACCGTCGCCCCCGCCCCAGCGGCCCGGAGTTCCACCTCTCGTTTACCATTGTCGACGCCCAACCCCATCGGGTCATCAGGCTCTTCGGTCCCGACCTTGCCATCACGGGCCGGACCGCAGGCGCCCTGACGCTCACGGGCAGATCGACCGACATGGCACTCCACGGGACGCTCCGCACCGAAGACGGACTGTTCTTCGGGCAACACATCGCCGCCGCCGAACTCGCCCTCCTGCTCACGCCTCACGGCGTTGACATTTCCCGGCTCACCATCAAGGATGGCGACGGCACGCTTCGCGCCGCCGGTCGAATCGGCTTCGACGGCGCCTATGCCGGAACGATCACCGCCACAACGCTCTCGATTGACCGTCTTGGGTGGGTGTCATCCCAGTTTCCGTCATTGACGGGGACGCTCTCGGGAACGGTCAACGGCGCCGGAACATGGCGGCAACCGCACGGCGAGGCAACATTCCAACTGGCCGCGTTGTCTTCAGGCTCCACAACGTTCGGCAACGGAAGTCTGGCGCTGTCGATCGATGGTGAACAACTCCAGATCGACGCCGCGCTCGATCAACCGGCGATGACACTCGCCGGGACGGTGCAATTGCGCGGCGAGTTTCCCTCCACCGTACGGGTGAGTGTCACACAATTTCCCCTCGTCTCGCTGCTGCGGCCGTTGATCCCCAAATGGCCGGATCAGATCACCCTGCTCGCCTCCGGAACCGGTGAAGCCAGCGGCAGTCTCCGGCAACCCGCCCATGCCAGCGGTCAGTTTCAATTTTCAAGTCTTTCCGCCCGGCTGGCCGATTACCCGATCGCCAATGACGGACCGGTCCAACTGAGCATGCAGAACGGCCGGCTCGTCATCGACCGAGCGCGCTTCACCGGGGAGGGAACGATGCTGGGCGCCGAAGGCAGCCTGACACTCTTCGACCGCTATGACCTGTTTGTGCATGGAGAAGCCGAGCTGGCCATCCTTCGACTCTTTTTCCCCCGGGTGACCTACGGCAGAGGCAAGGGGTATCTCGCGTTGCAGATCACCGACCGCTGGCTTGATCCCAAAATCAGCGGCGGCATCGCCATTCAGGAGGGGCTTGTCCGCCTGGAGTCGGTCGACCAACCGCTGACCGTCTCCTCCGCGAGCCTTTTTTTCGACGGACGCCAGCTGGTGATGGACAACCTCAGCGGCGGAATCGGCAAGGGGACGGTTCAGGCCTCAGGGCGGGTCACACTCCAGGGCTTTTCCCCGACACAATATCGGGTGCTGGCGGACATCACCGGCGTCACCATCGAGCCCATTGAGGGATTCTCCGGGACCGTGGACGGATCGCTATGGCTCCAGGGAGACTTTCCCCTCCCGGGCTCGTCGATGAAACCAAGCCATGTGCTCAAGGGAGATCTTCATCTGGTTCGCGCCACCTACTCGAAACGGATCGATCTCAAAACACTCATTGTCGAACACCCGGCCTTCGAGGCGGTCACGATCTTCACCCCGTTGTTTCTCAACGAGGTCGGGCTGCAGCTCCATGTGTGGGGGCGGCAGTCCATTTGGATCAGAAACAACGTGGCCAAAATCCCGCTGGACGTCGACCTCAATGTGCGAGGGACGGTTGAACATCCCGTGATTGTGGGCCGCGTCAGCGCCGCCGAGGGCACCCTGACCTTTCTCCATAACCCGTTCCAGATCACCTCCGGCGCCATTGACTTTTTCGACCCCAAAGAGACCAGACCGATGGTTGACATCAAAGCCCGGACGACGGTCCGCAGCTATACGGTTGATCTCCTATTGACTGGAACCCCTGAGCGGTTTGCACTTGACCTCTCCTCCGATCCCCCGTTGAGTCAGGCCGACATCCTCTCCGTCCTCACAACCGGTCGCACGACGGAAGAGATCACCACGGTGTCAACCGGAACGCTTGCCACCAGCGGGGCGGCCTCGCTGCTGGTCGACGAATTTATCGAAGAACGGGTACAGCAATTCACCGGGATCGACCGCTTTCAGATCGATCCGACACTGTCCAGCACGAACGTGACGGCCGCCCCACGGCTGACCATCGGCAAACAGCTTCTGGACAACCGGCTGTTCGTCCTCTCATCAGTCCCATTGGATGCCTCGACTGAGGCACTCTACCGGATGGAATACCTCTTCAACCGCCACATTTCACTGGTCGGCGAACGAGACGAAAATGGCCGTCTCGGCAGCGACCTCAAGTTCCGATTTGAATTTCAATAATCTCGTTCCCTCCCACCGCCGACAGCCGGCGGTCGACCGTTCTCGTCCGTCGATCCCGCTTGCCGCAACCGGATGGGCCCTGATCATCGGTCTATCGTGGCTTCTGGCCGGCCGGGGTCTAGCGCCAGGGCAGGCACAGGAGACCACGGCGACCGAAACCATCACGGCGTCGCCGCCGGCTGCCTCCGCGTTCGACGGTCGGTTGATCACCACCCTCGCCATTGAGCCGAGGACCGGCATGACCCCCGACGAACTCGGCCGACTCACCGGCATCAAGGCCGGCCGATCGTTCGATGCCGGCGCCATCCGCATCAGCCTCGACCAGCTCTATCACACCGGTCGCTTTTCCAGCATTGTCGTGGAGGCACAAGCCGACCATAACGGCGTGGCGCTGACGTTTCATCTGCTCCCAAAACAGTGGATCCGCGAATTGACCATCACCGGAGACGAGCTGTCCTTCTCCACGGGACGACTGCGCACTGCCGCACAACTTTCCGTCGGAGAGGAGTTCAGCCCGGAGCGCTGGCAAACGGGCCTGGCCCGCCTACTCCAGTTCTACAATCGAGAAGGCTATTTCCAGGCCAGCCTGACACCGACCGTTCACGTATCGGACGACCGTGCCACGGTGCGCCTGACCATCACCATTCACGAAGGACCACCGACGCTGATCGGCCGCCTCACGCTGCGCGGAACACCCGGCCTGCCCGAGGCGACCATTCAGCGTCTCTTGGAGTTATCCCCCGGCACACGCTATTCGGCCGGGCACATCGAAGAACAACTCAAACGACTCCACGCGCGCTATGAGGACGAACACTTTCTTCTCGCCGCCATCGATCCTCCGGCTGTTCACTATGATCCGGGCACCAACCGCATCTCGATCACGATCACGCTCCAGGCCGGCCCAAGACTCCTGATTCGCTTTACCGGCAACCCCCATTGGTCGACCACACCATTGCGCGAACGGTTGCTGATCCAGACGGAACAAAGCATCGACGACGAGGTCTTGGAGGCCAGTGCCGGCCGGATCCGCAGCTTGTTGCATGATGAGGGATACCTTACGGCCACCGTCAATGTCCAGCGGACACTGTCAGCGGAGGGACAAACGGTCACGATCACCTTTCAGATCGCAGCCGGGCCGCGTTTCACGGTCGCTCGGTTGACCATCACCGGCAACACCGGACTCGGCACCGCACAACTCCTCAAACAGTTGACCCTGCACCCGATGTTGTTCGGTCTGTATCATCCGCACTTTGACCCGGCGCAATGGGAGACGGATGTCGAAACGCTCCGTCGGCTCTATCAGCAGCAGGGTTTTCTGGAAGCCAGGATCGAGTCTCGACAGGAACTGGCGGTCAAGAAGGGCACGGCAAGCCTCTTTCTCGCCATCACCGAGGGCCCCCAAACACGAATCGCTCGGATTTCATTTTCCGGAAACGACCATGTCCCCGATCATGTCCTCACTCGGCAACTCACGGTCAGGATCGGCGAACCGTACAATGCGGCGCAAGTCAGGGCGGACCGGCTGGCGTTGTCGGCGCTGTACGCCGGAAAAGGCTACCTGCGAACCGACATCGTCCTGGAACCCCAGTTCAACGACACGCGCACCGAGGTGACGTTGCATTTTACGGTGACCGAAGAGGCCCCGACCTTTGTGGGACGCATCGTCATCGAAGGCAACCAGCGGACCGACGAATCGGTCATCCGTCGGGAATTACTGATCCATACGGGAGACCCCTATAACTACGAGAACATCCTGCTCAGCCGCCACCGGCTCGCCCGACTGGGAATGTTCCGGGATATCCGGTTGGACCCGATTGAAACTGAGTCATCCGGCCCGATCAGGGATCTCAAACTTTCGATCACGGAACGGCCGGCGGGTTCGGTGGAATTTGGTGTCGGCATTGCCAATGAAGAAAAAATCAGGGGGTTTATCCAAATCTCCCACAAAAATCTTGCCGGCACCGGCCGGTGGATCAGTCTGCGCGCCGAAGCCGACTTCATCGAGCAGCGGTATGTGCTCACCTATGTCGAACCGTGGCTGGCCGGCCTTCCCATCGACTGGCAGCTGACGGTACTGTTCGAAAAGAAAGAAGAGGTGACATTCGATCGGCTCACCTACGGCGGCAAGACCGGTTTCGAGAAAAATCTGACCCCCCAACTGAAATTTTCGCTCTTTTACCGCTATACGAAGAATCGATTCAGCAGTATTGTTCCCGGGACCACCTTGCCGACCGAAGAACAGGACCGCGTCAACATCGGCAGCATCGTCCCATCGTTGATCCTCGATCTGCGTGATGATCCATTCAACCCTCACCGCGGATCACTCAACAGTCTCTCCTTTGAAGACGCCGCCCTCTCACTCGGCTCCGAAGTGCAATTTGTCAAAACGACCGCGTCGAGCAGTTGGTTTTTCAGCCCCCATCCGCTGATTGTCCTGGCGCTCTCCGGCCGCGGTGGGTTAGCCCGGCAATTTGACATCACCCCATTTGTGCCGCTGAGCGAGCGGTTCTACCTTGGCGGTCGCAGC
>JBGPUQ010000081.1:0-5279 GCA_041491185.1 Nitrospiria bacterium
CCGAAGGCGACCACCGTCGACCGCGTCAACGACAGCTTGCGCACCTCCGCAAAGTAGAGCACATCCTTCGGGTTCGCCCCCGGCCATCCCCCTTCGATGCAGGGGATCCCCAACTCGTCGAGCTTCTGCGTGATCCGCAGTTTGTCCTCGACGGAGTAGGAAACCTCCTCCGCCTGCGCGCCGTCCCGCAGGGTGGTGTCGTAGAGTTCGACCGTCCGGATCGCCATCAGCCGCCCGTCACCGTTTGGCGTTTCCCAGATCGAACGCCTCGTGCAGCGCCCGCGCCGCCAGCTCCGTGTACTTGCCGTCGATCACGCATGAGATTTTGATTTCCGACGTGCTGATCATCATGATGTTGATCCCTTCGCGGGCCAGCACCCGGAACATCTGCGACGCCACGCCGGAATGGGTCCGCATGCCAACCCCGACGATCGAGACCTTGGCGATGCCCTCGGTCACCTGTACGTCACGGGCGCCGATCTCCTTGGCCACCCGCTTCACGATGTCAACCGCTTTTCGGGCGTCGTCGAGCGGCACGGTGAACGAGATATCGGTCAGCCCTTCCTGGCTCACGTTCTGAATGATCATGTCGACAACCACGCCCGCGTCGGCGACGGCTCCGAAGAGCGCGGCCGCCACGCCGGGTTGATCCGGCACGCCGGTCACGGTCAGCTTCGTCTGCTCCCGCTCACAGGTCACACCGGACACGGTGACTTTTTCCATATCGGCATTCTCCTCCGCAACCCACGTGCCGGGTCCTTCCGTGAAGGTCGATTTGACCAGGACCGGCACGCGGTAGGTCATCGCAAATTCGACCGACCGGGTTTGCAACACCTTGGCCCCCAGACTGGCCATTTCCAGCATCTCTTCATACGACAGGCGGTTCAGCCGCCGGGCCGACGGCACGATATTCGGATCGGCCGTGTAGACGCCGTCGACGTCGGTATAAATCTCGCACCGATCGGCCTCCAACGCCGCCGCCAACGCGACCGCCGTCAGATCGGAACCACCCCGGCCGAGCGTCGTCACATCCGACTTTTGGTTGATCCCCTGGAACCCGGCCACCACCGGGACCACCCCTTCCGCCACCGTCTCGCGCACCCGGTCGCCGATGATGGAGACGATTCTCGCCTTGGTGTGCATGCTGTCGGTCACGATGCCGACCTGCCGGCCCGTCAGCGATCGCGCCGGACAACCGATTGACTGCAGCGCCATCGCCAACAACGCGATGGTGACCCGCTCGCCGGTCGACACCATCATATCCAGTTCCCGGTCGTCGGGCTGTCCGATCACCTCGTGGGCCAGTCGAATCAACCGATCGGTCTCCCCCTTCATGGCGGAGACCACCACGACCACATCGTCGCCTTCGGCCCGCCTCTTGGCCACGCGCGCGGCGACCTGCTTGATCAACGCGGGCGTCCCCACCGAACTGCCGCCGAATTTTTGCACCACTAACGCCATGCGTCGCCTCAGTCACCCCTCATCATGCGTGCGTCCCCTGCACGAAGCGTTCGATCAGTTGATAGCCTTCATCGATCATGATGCCCGACGCTTTCGCGCTGGCTTCCGTATAATCCAACCCGGACGGCGCGACACCCCCAGAGGCACCGTGGTGATAGAGCAGGTAGGGCACCGGATCGGCCGTGTGCGTCTTGCGTTTGACGGGGTTTGGATGATCGGGGAGGATGAGGATGCGATGATCGCCGAACCGCTCCATCCCCTCGCGGATCGGTCCCACCACCAACTCGTCCAGATCCTCGATCGCTTTCACCTTTGCGGCCAGATCGCCCATGTGGCTCGCTTCATCCGGCGCCTCCACATGGACGTAGACCAGATCATGCCGATCCAATGCAGTGAGCGCATACTCCCCCTTGCCGCGGAAGTTGGTGTCGAGAAAGCCGGTCGCGCCCGGCACATCGATCAACTCAAACCCCGCGTAGATCCCCAACCCCTTCATCAGATCGACGGCCGCGATCATCGAACCCGAGAGGCCGAACCGGTCCTTGAACTTCGGCATCGTCGGCGCCTTTCCCTGGCCCCAGAGCCAGATGGAATTGGCGGGGAGCTTGCCCTCCTTGCGCCGCTCCGCATTGACCGGGTGAGCCTCCAGCACCAGCAGCGCCGCATCCATGATTTCCCGCAACAGGTCGCTGCCCTCTCCCTTGGGCAAATGATCGAACACCGGCCGGCCGCTGATATCGTGGGGCGGGGTGCACTGCATCGCCGTTTTGCCGCCGATCCAGACCATCAAATGGCGGTAACTGACGCCCGGATAGAATTGGACCGACTCGTTCCCGATCTGATCGTTCAGATCGCGAATCAGCTCCCGCGCCTCCTCGGAGGTGATGTGCCCGGCGCTGTAATCTTCCATCACGACCCGGCCGTTGAACCGCCGGACGCCGTCGCTCTTTCCCCCGTGGCTCAGCGTCACCAGATTGCACCGGAACGCCACATCATCCTTCCCCAGGTGCACGCCGATGCTGGCCGCTTCCAACGGGGAACGGCCGGTATAATATTTTCTGGGGTCATACCCCAGAATACCCATCTGGGTGACGTCGCTCCCCGGCGGATAGCCGTCGGGCGTCGTCCGCACCAACCCGACCTCTCCCTGCCGCGCCAGGGCATGCATCTGTGGAATCTTGGCGGCCTGGAGCGGGGTGCGTCCCCCCAGTTCCGGCACCGGCTCATCCGCCATCCCGTCGCCCACGATAATGACGTATTTCATGGCTCGCCCTCGATCTCGTTGTGTGTCATTCAGTACCCCAACACTTTGACGACCTCGTCGAACTTGGCCTCGACAGTCACCGGCTTCTGCGACACGGTCATCGCCGCCTCGACATCCTTGAGTCCATGCCCGGTCAGCGTGCAGACCACCGAATCGCCGGGCGACAGCTGCCCCTTCTTGTTCATTTTCATGAGGCCGGCCACCGACGCGGCCGACGCCGGCTCGCAGAAGACGCCTTCCACCTGCGCCACGAGACGGTACGCCTCCATGATCTCATCATCGCTCACCAGATCGATCTCCCCGCCCGATTCCTTCGCCGCCTCCACCGCCGGCTGCCAGCTCGCCGGGTTGCCGATGCGGATCGCCGTTGCGATCGTCTGCGGTTTCTCCACGATGCGGCCCAATACGATCGGCGCGGCCCCCGCGGCCTGAAACCCCATCATCCTCGGCCGCCGGTTGATCCGCTTGGCCGTCGCGTACTCGCGGTAGCCCCGCCAGTAGGCGGTGATGTTTCCCGCGTTCCCGACGGGCAGCACATGGAAGGTCGGCCCATCGCCCAGATGATCGCACACTTCATACGCCGCCGTCTTCTGCCCGTCCAGCCGGTAGGGATTGATCGAGTTCACCACGGTCACCGGATAGCGGGCGGCGATCTGTTTCACGATGGTCAGCGCCTCGTCAAAATTGCCCTTCACCTGGATCACCGTGGCCCGGTGCATCATCGCCTGCGCGAGTTTGCCCAAGGCGATCTTCCCTTCGGGAATCAGCACGTAGACCCGCAGCCCGGCCCTGGCGCCGTAGGCCGACGCCGACGCCGACGTATTGCCCGTCGACGCGCAGATGACCGCCTGCGAACCCTCCTCCTTCGCCTTGGAGATGGCCAGCGTCATGCCCCGGTCCTTGAACGATCCGGTCGGGTTGGCCCCTTCATATTTCACATAGAGCTCGATCCGCGGATTGATGAGCTCGGCTAATCGATGACAGCGGATCAACGGCGTGTTCCCCTCCAGCAATGTCACGATCGGCGTGCGATCGGTCACCGGAAGAAATTCACGGTAAGCTTCGATGACGCCGGGCCATGCGCGATGACTAGGCACCAGTGTCACCCTCCTCCCCTTTGATCCGCACCAGCACGGTCCGACCCGCCACCTCGGCGCTCGTGTCGATTTCCGCCAGCGCCTGGCGGACCTGCCGCTCCTTCGCCCGATGGGTCATCATGATCAGGGGCACCGCCGCCCCCTGCGATCTCGATTTTTGGATCACCGACGCCAGGCTGATCTCATGCCGCCCCAGCACGCCGGCGATTTTCGACAGGACGCCCGGCCGGTCGAACGCCAGGAAACGGAGATAGTAGAGACTGTCGATCTCGGCCATCGGGCGCACCGGCAACGGGCGCCGCTCCTCCGCGCGATAGCCGGTCGGCGGCAACCGTCCCGCGGTGCCGCGCAACAGATTCCGGCCGATGTCGATCAGATCGCCCACGACCGCGCTCGCGGTCGGCAGTTGACCGGCGCCCTTCCCGTAAAACAGCGTCTCGCCCACGGCGTCCCCCACGACAAAGATCGCATTGTCGGCGCCCTCGACCTTGGCGATCAGCTCATCGACGGGCACCATCGTCGGATGAACCCGAAGCTCCAGCGCGCCGTCGGTCGATTTGGCGATGGCCAGCAACTTCACCCGATAGCCCAGCTCGCGGGCGGAGGCGATATCGGTCGGATCAAGCCCGCGGATCCCTTCCGTGTAAATCTCCTTCACGTCGATCGGCGTGCCGAACGCCAGCGTCGCCAGAATCGCCAGCTTGTGGGCGGAATCGATCCCTTCGACGTCGAACGTCGGATCGGCCTCGGCATAGCCCGCCGCCTGCGCCTGCGCCAGCGCCTCGGCAAACCCGGTCCCCGACTCGGTCATCTTCGTCAGAATGTAGTTGGAGGTGCCGTTGATGATGCCGTAGATCGCCTCGATCCGGTTGCCGGCGAGCCCCTCCTTGAGCGCGCGGATGATTGGGATGCCGCCGCCGACGCTCGCCTCGAACGCCAGATCGACGCCGCTGCGGACCGCCGCCGCAAAGAGCCGCTCGCCCGCCGTCGCCAGGAGCGCTTTGTTGGCGGTGACCACGCACTTGCCCCGGCTCATCGCCTCGGTCAGATAGCGCTCGGCCGGATCGTAGCCGCCGATCAGCTCGACCACGATGTCGATCGTCGGATCGGCGATCAGTTCTTCCGCGTTCGTCGTCAACTGCGCGGCGGGCAATGCCAGCGCGCGGCCGCGGGCGGGATCGCGATCGGCCGCCTTGACCAGCCGCAGCGGCACGCCCAACCGCCGGCGGATCAGCTCCTCATTCGTCCGCAGCACGCGGACGACGCCGCTCCCGACGGTGCCCAAACCGATCAGTCCCACGCGAATTTCAGTTCTCTTCTGTTCTTCACTCATTACTCACCACTCGTCACCGCTTCAGCACCCGCTTGATTCCCTGGACCGCCTGCCGGGTGCGGCTCTCGTTCTCCACGAGCGCAAACCGGACGTGATCATCACCGTAATCGCCGAACCCCACCCC
>JBGPUQ010000082.1:0-5208 GCA_041491185.1 Nitrospiria bacterium
ACTGACCTTCGTGGACAACGCCGTGAACATGACCACGGGCACGATCCAGTTGAAGGCCCTCTTTCCGAATGAACAGAAGAGCCTGTGGCCGGGGCAATTCGTCAACGTGGTCCTGACGCTGACCACGCAGCCCCATGCGATCGTGGTGCCCTCGCAGGCGGTCCAGTCGGGACAGCAGGGCACCTATGTGTTTGTGGTCAAGCCCGACCAGACGGTCGAGTCTCGTCCCGTGGTCGCGGGCCGCTCGCTCGGCGGTGAGACGGTGATCGACCAGGGGCTTGCGGCCGGCGAGCCGGTGGTGACGGACGGCCAGCTTCGGCTGACCACCGGCGTGAAGGTGGACACACAGACAGCCGCCACGGCCGCGGGCGGCCAGGAAGCGGCCAAATGACCACAGACGGCCGGGTCAGCATCCCCGAACTTTTTATCCGCCGGCCCGTTATGACGACGCTCGTCATGTCGGCCATCCTGATCTTCGGCCTCATGAGCTATCGGTTGCTGCCGGTCGCCCAGCTGCCGAACGTCGACTTTCCCACGGTGCAGGTCTCCGCCAATCTTCCGGGCGCCAGCGCGGAAACGATGGCCTCCTCCGTCGCCACGCCGCTGGAGCGCCAGTTCTCCACCATCGCGGGCATCGATTCGATGACCTCGACCAGCGCCCAGGGGGTCTCCCAGATCACGATTCAGTTCAGCCTGGATAAAAACCTTGATGCCGCGGCCCAGGATGTCCAGTCGGCGATCGCCGCCTCGGCCCGGAACCTTCCGCCGGGCATGCCGTCGCCGCCGACCTATCAGAAGGTCAACCCGGCGGAGCAGCCGATTCTCTTCCTGGCATTGAGTTCGCCGAGCCTTCCCCTGTCGACCGTGGATGAATATGCCGAGACCCTGATGGCGCAACGCATCTCGATGATCAATGGCGTGGCGCAGGTCCAGGTCTTCGGCGCGCAGAAGTATGCCGTCCGGATCCAACTCAATCCCGACGCCCTGGCCGCGCGCGGGATCGGGATCGACGAGGTCGAGAAGGCGGTGCAGCAGGGGAATGTCAACGTGCCGACGGGGACGCTCTACGGCGCGCATCAGGCCTTCACGGTGCAGGCCTCGGGCCAACTGACCGAGGCGTCCGCCTATCGTCGGCTCATCGTGGCCTACCGCAATGGCTCCCCCGTTCGTCTCGAGGAGCTGGGCCAGGTGATCGACAGCGTGCAGACCGATAAGGTGGCGAGCTGGTTCAACAACACCCGCGCCATCGTCCTGGCCATCCAGCGCCAGCCGGGCACCAACACGATCGAGGTGGTGGACGCCATCAAAAAACTGTTTTCGGTCTTTCGACTCCAGATGCCCGCCGCCGTCGATCTGGCGATTCTCTACGACCGGTCGGACTCCATCCGTAGCTCGATTCACGACGTCCAGTTCACGCTGCTGCTGGCGGTCGGGCTGGTGGTGTTGGTGATCTTCCTCTTTCTGAGAAATCTTTCGGCGACGGCGATCCCCAGCCTGGCGCTGCCCATGTCGCTCATCGGCACGTTCACCGTGATGTATCTGTTGGGCTACAGTGTCGACAATCTGTCGCTGCTGGCCATGATCCTGTCCGTGGGATTCGTCGTGGATGACGCGATCGTCGTGCTGGAGAACATCGTGCGCCACCTGGAGCAGGGGAAGGGGGTGCTCGAGGCGGCGCTGGACGGCTCCCGGGAGATCGGGTTTACCATCGTGTCGATGACCCTCTCGCTGGTCGCCGTGTTTATTCCCGTGCTCTTGATGGGCGGCGTCCTGGGTCGGCTGCTCCATGAGTTCGCGGTGACGATCGTGTCGGCGGTTCTCATCTCCGGGTTTGTCTCCTTGACGCTCACGCCGATGCTCTGCAGCCGCTTCCTGCGTCCGCCGGCGCTGCAGCGCCATGGCCGGCTCTATGCCGTGTCGGAGCGATTTTTCCAGGGCCTGTTCCATGCCTACGAACGGAGCTTGAGGCGTCTCTTGCGCCATCAACGGGCCATGATGGCGTGCTTCATTGTGCTGCTCGTGGCGACGGGATACCTCTTCACCGCCATGCCCAAGGGATTCATCCCGACCGAAGATGTCGGTCTGCTCTTCGGCTTTACCCAGGCGGCGGACGACATTTCCTTTGACGCCATGCGGGAGCATCAACGCGCCGTGGCCGGGATCATCGCGCAGGATCCCGCCGTCGAATCCTTCATGTCCTCGATCGGCGCGGGCGGTCCGAACTCGACGATGAACACCGGGCGCGTCTTCCTCCGGTTGAAACCGCGCGCGCAACGCGTCAGCTCGGACGAGGTGATCCAGCGATTGCGCCCCAAGCTGATGGCGGTTCCGGGGATGACCGTCTTTCTGCAGAACCTGCCGATCATCCGGATCGGCGGACAATTGACGAAGAGCCAGTACCAGTACACATTGCAGGATACGGATACGGGGGAGCTCTATCGGTGGGCCGCCGTCCTTGAGAGCCGGATGCGCGCGCTGCCGGGCTTCCAGGACGTGACGACCGATCTGCAAATCCGCAGCCCCCAGATCGTGATCGACATCAACCGGGATCAGGCCTCCGCGCTCGGCGTCACGGCGGATCAGATCGAGAACGCCTTGTATGACGCCTATGGATCACGGCAGGTCTCGACGATCTACGCCCCGACCAACCAATATTGGGTCATCATGGAGCTCGATCCGCAATACCAGCGGGATCCCGCCGCCATCTCCAAACTCTACATCCGCTCGGCGGCCGGCCAGCTGGTGCCGTTGAGCGCCGTGGCCAGATTGACTCAGGGCGTCGGACCGCTGACCGTGGCCCACCTGGGGCAGCTTCCCGCCGTGACGATCTCCTTCAACCTCCAGCCCGGGCTCTCGCTCAGCGCTGCCGTGACGAAGGTTGAGACGCTGGGGCGGGAACTGCACCTTCCCGCGACGCTGAACGCCACCTTTCAGGGCACAGCCCAGGCCTTTCAATCCTCGCTTCAGGGTCTCTGGCTCCTCTTGCTGCTGGCCATTCTGGTGATTTACATTGTGCTGGGTATTCTCTATGAGAGCTTTACGCATCCGCTGACGATTTTGTCGGGCCTCCCCTCCGCCGCATTCGGGGCGTTGGTGACGTTGCTGCTCTTCGGGATGGAGCTCAATGTCTACGGCTTCGTCGGACTCCTGATGCTGCTGGGCATCGTGAAGAAAAACGCCATCATGATGATCGATTTTGCGCTCGAGGCTCAGCGGAGGGGGGGCAAGAGCCCCTTTGACGCGATCGTCGAGGGCTGCCTGGTCCGATTCCGTCCGATCATGATGACGACCATGGCGGCGTTCATGGGCACGCTGCCGATCGCGATCGGCCTCGGGGCGGGAGCCTCCGCCCGCCGCCCCCTGGGTCTGTCGGTCGTGGGCGGTCTGGTCATCTCCCAGTTGGTGACGCTCTACATCACCCCGGTGATTTATCTCTACATGGAATCGTTCCAGCAACGACTGACCGGACGACGGTGGCGCCGACGCCCCGCCGTACCGGAACATATCTCCAATGGGGAATCGGTGGAGCACACGACGCCGGAACCCACACTGGTCAAGTGAGCGGCGTGATGAGGTGAAGGCATGAAGCTGAATCGTCATCGAAGAATCATTGGAGTCGGACTGCTGGTGGGTATGTTGTTCTGCGCGGCGGATGTCGTGGCGGAAGAGGCGGCGCCGGCCGCCGGTCGGTTGACCCTGCAAGAGGCGATCACGATTGCGCTCGGTCACCATCCCAGTCTGCTCGCGGCGCGGGGCGTGTTGCAGGTGCAGCAGGCGCTGGTGGGCGTTGCTCGGTCGAATCTTCTCCCCCAATTAAATCTCGGATCCGATTACGCGCGCGCGACCGATAATCACAGCCGTTTTGGCACCATCCCGGCCGTGAACTCCGGCGAATCATCCAACAGCTATCGGGCGAACCTCTCGCTGCAGCAATTGATCTTCGATTTTGGGAAAACCAGCGCCGACGTGGCGGCGGCCAGGGAGAATATGAAGGGCAGCGAACTGAGCGAGGAGGACTCGCGACAGACCGTCGTGGTCAACGTCAAGGTGGCCTACTACGGGCTGTTGGCGGCCCGGCATCTGATGCAGGTGCAGGAAGAGACGGTCCGGCAATCGAAGGAGCACCTCGATCAGACGGAAGGTTTCTATCACGCGGGCACGCGCACGCGATTTGACGTCACGAACGCGGAAGTGACCCTGACCAATGCGCAGCTCGCGCTGATCAAGGCGAGAAATCTCGTGGAGGTGACCCGGGTGACGTTGGCCAATGCGATGGGTGTCCCCGATCAGCCCATCGGCGGATTGGAAGAGTTGTTGACGTTTGAAAAGTTCGAGATCTCGGAAGAGCAGGCGCTCAAGGAGGGGCTTTCGGCGCGGCCGGACTTGCGGTCGCTGTCGGCACAGCGTCTGGCGGCGGAGGCATCGGTCCGATCGGCCCAGCGGACCTATTTCCCCGTCCTCTCCGGCATCGCGGATTATAATTATGGGGGACACACGTTTCCGCTGGTCCGCAATTGGGATGCGGGCGTGAACCTGACCATTCCCATTTTTTCCGGTCTTCTCACGCAATCCCAGGTCGCCGAGGCCCGGGGAAATTTGATGGTGGCCGGGGCGAATGAAGAGACACTCCGGCAGCAGGTCATCCTGGAGATCCATCGGACCTTTTCAACACTTCAGGAAGCCGAAGAGCGGGTTCGAACCTCGGATGTGGTGGTGCGCCAGGCGCAGGAGAATCTCGACCTGGCCAACGGACGGTTCCAGGCCGGCGTCGGCACCTCGATTGAGCAGACCGATGCCCAGGTGTTGCTGACCAACGCCAAGACCGCCCAGATTCAGGCGCTCTTTGACGACCGGGTGGCCGCTGCGGCGCTTGAAAAGGCGATGGGACGAAAAAAATAATGGGAATCTGCTGACCGTGTGACGGGGGAACGAGATGCGTCTTCATGGATTCAAGAACAGGTGGCTGCTGCTCGGCGGTCTGCTGATTATCGTGATCATTGCGGGCGCCCTCTTCCTTCGAGGCGGTGAGTCGGCCGCGCAGTACAAAACCAAAAAGGTCGAGCGCGGGGAGATCACGGCCACCGTATCCGCGACCGGGAAGGTCAACGCGGTGGTCACCGTGCAGGTCGGCAGCCAGGTCTCCGGAACGATCCAACGGCTCTTCGCCGATTTCAATTCCCAGGTGAAAAAAGATCAGATCGTGGCCCA
>JBGPUQ010000083.1:0-5182 GCA_041491185.1 Nitrospiria bacterium
ATGCTCCTGCGCATGTACCTGCGATGGGCGGAAGAGCACGCCTTCAAAACCGTCATGCTCGACCTGCAGCCCGGCGAAGAGGCCGGCATCAAAGACGCCACCTTCGCCGTGAACGGCCCCTACGCCTACGGCTATCTCAGGGCCGAGGCCGGCATCCACCGATTGGTCCGGATCTCCCCGTTCGACGCCAACAAGCGGCGGCACACCTCGTTTGCATCGGTCTCCATCTTTCCCGACATCGAAGAGGAAATCGAGATCGAGATCAATGACAAGGATCTTCGCATCGATACCTATCGCGCCAGCAGCGCCGGCGGCCAGCATGTCAACAAAACCTCATCGGCGATCCGCATCACCCATCTCCCCAGCGGCCTTGTGGCTCAGTCGCAGAATGAACGGTCGCAGCATCAGAACAAAGACAACGCGATGAAGGTGCTCAAGGCCCGCCTCTACGAACTGGAACGTCAGAAACAGGAAGCCGCCATCAATAAAGTCGTCGGCGAGAAAAAAGAGATCACCTGGGGCAGCCAGATTCGCTCCTACGTCTTCGCGCCCTATCAACTGGTCAAAGATCATCGGACCGGCGTCGAAATCGGGAATGTCCCGGCCGTGATGGACGGCGCGCTCGACCCGTTTATCCAGGGCTACCTGCTGCAACAGGCCGGCGGCGCCTCCCCGGCGCCGAGCGCCACGAACGCACCCGGCGGGGAACGGTCGGGTAAAACCGCGGCGGCCACGGATGAGTGATCACCGGACGGGTGAGAGCGGAGAACCGCTCAACGACCAGGTGCGCGAACGGCTCCGAAAACTCGGCGAGCTTCGCGCCTTCGGCATCGACCCCTACAGCGGCCGGGTCGATCCGACCCATCTGGCCGAGGAGCTGCACACCACCTACGGCGCGATGAGCGCCGAGCAATTGACGGAGGCGAAGCCGGCCTGCACCGTCGCCGGACGCATCGTCGGCCTCCGCAGCTTCGGCAAGGCGGCATTCGCCCATCTCCTCGATTCCTCCGGCCGGATTCAGATCTACGCCAAAGAGGCGCTGCTCGACGATGCGGGGCGGCAGCTGCTCGCCCGGCTCGACCTGGGCGATTGGATCGGCGCGGACGGACGGCTCTTCCGCACCAAGACCGGCGAGCTGACCGTCGAGGTCCGGCAGCTCACCCTGCTCACCAAAACGATTCACCCGTTGCCCGAAAAATGGCACGGCCTCACCGACATCGAGCAGCGCTACCGTCAACGCTATCTGGATTTGTTGAATCCCGACGTCCGGCGGATCTTTCTCCAGCGGAGCCGGATCATCGATCTGATCCGCCGGTTTCTCATCGGCCGGCGGTTTTTGGAAGTCGAAACACCGATGATGCAGAGCGTCGCCGGCGGCGCGCTGGCCCGTCCCTTCGTCACCCATCACCACGCGCTCGACACCGATCTGTTTCTGCGCATCGCCCCGGAGCTCTATCTCAAGCGGCTGATCGTCGGCGGATTGGACCGGGTCTTCGAGATCAACCGGAACTTCCGCAACGAAGGGGTCTCGACGCACCACAATCCCGAATTCACCATGCTGGAGTTCTACCAGGCCTACGCCGACTACCGGCAGCTCATGACGCTCACGGAAGAGTTGCTCGCCCACGTGGTGACCGACGTGTGCGGCGGGCTGACGATCACCTATCAGGGACGCCCGCTCGATTTCACGCCGCCCTGGCCGCGGCTGCCGTTCCTTGAGGCGCTCGCGCGCGAGGGGCAGGTCACACCCGACGCGCTGACCGACCGTGAGCGGCTCATCGGCCTGGCCAAGCAGCATCAGCTCCCGCTCACGGGGAAAGAAACGGTGGGCCATCTCCAACAACTCTTGTTCGATCATCTGGTCGAGCCCACACTCACCGGGCCGGTCTTCATCGTCGACTATCCCAAGGCGGTCTCTCCCCTGGCCAAGGCCACGCCCGACCGGCCGGAGCTGGTCCAGCGGTTCGAGTTCTATCTGGCCGGCATGGAGGTCGCCAACGCGTTTACCGAATTGAACGATCCCGTCGAGCAGCGGGAGCGGTTCGAAGCACAGGCGGCGCAGCGGGCCGGGGGCGACGAAGAAGCCCACCGGATCGACGAGGATTATCTCCGGGCGCTGGAATATGGCCTGCCGCCGACGGCCGGCGAAGGGATCGGGATCGACCGGCTGGTGATGATCTTCACCGACCAACCCTCGATTCGCGACGTGATTCTGTTTCCCCAAATGAAACCCGAGAAACGATAAAATGACACAACGTGCCGTGGTAAAGCCCTCTCCCCTCGCCATGCCCTATGAACTCTTCATCGGCCTGCGCTACCTCAAAGCCCGCCGCCGCCATCGCTCCTTCTCGCTCAACACCATCATTTCGATCACCGGCGTCACGCTCGGGGTCGGCGCGCTCATCGCCACGCTGGGCATCATGACCGGCTTTACCAACGACATCCGCAGCAAAATTCTCGGCGCCAACGCCCACATCATCGTGCAGGACCTCACCGGTCAGCCAATGACCGACTACCCGTCCATTCTGGCGAAGGTGAAGACCACGCCCCACGTCGTCGCGGCCACGCCCTTTCTCTTTACCCAGGTGCTGCTCAGCCACGAGCGCCAGTCGCAGGGGGTCGTCCTGCGCGGGATCGATCCGTCCACGGCCGGCCGCGTCACCGATCTGGATAAAAATCTCATCGGCGGATCGCTCGCCGATCTCGCCAAATCGGGGAGCACGCCCGGCCAGGCGCCGGGCATCATCCTCGGCCGGGAGCTGGCGGGACGGCTCGGCGCCTTTCTCGATTCCAGCGTCACGGCCATTTCGCCCACGGGCACCATCGGGCCGATGGGCATCGTGCCCAAACTCAAAAAATTCACCGTCGTTGGAATTTTCGATTCCGGCATGTACGAGTACGATTCGTCCCTGGCCTACATCCCGCTGGCCGAAGCCCAGAAATTGCTCGATTACGGCGATGCCGTCAACGGCATCGAGGTCAAGGTGGACGACATCTTCCAGTCCAGCGCGATCGCCCGCGCCATCACGTCGATACTCGGCCTTCCCTACGGCGCCCGCGACTGGAAGGAGATGAACAAGAGCCTCTTCTCCGCGCTGCAACTGGAAAAGATCATGATGTTCATCATTCTCGTGCTGATCATCCTTGTCGCCTCGTTCAACATCGTCAGCACGCTCACAATGATCGTGGTGGAAAAGGGGCGCGAGATCGCCATCCTCAAGGCGATGGGCGCCACCCCCGCGAAGATCATGCGCATCTTCATGATCGAAGGGCTGGTGATCGGCGTGGCCGGCGTGGCCCTGGGCATCCCGTTGGGCTACGGGGCGAGCTGGCTCATTCAGGAGTTTTACACCCTGCCCGGGGACGTCTATTACATCAGCAAAATTCCAGTGACGCTGCTGTGGGGCGATGTCATCTCGGTCGCGGTCGCGGCGCTCGCCATCAGCCTGATCGCTACACTCTACCCGTCATGGAGGGCTTCCCGGCTGGAACCGGTGGAAGCGCTGCGATATGAGTAATACCGTCGTCATTCAAGCGATCGACGTGCAGAAAAGTTTTGTGATCGGAGCTGGCGGCGCCGACGGATCGGGCCGCCTGCCGGTCCTCAAGGGCATCTCGCTCTCGATCCATCGCGGCGAACTGCTGACGATCGTCGGCCCCTCCGGCGCGGGCAAAAGCACGCTCCTGCATCTGTTGGGCGGGCTCGACCGGCCCAGCGGCGGCCAGGTGCTCGTCAACGGCGAGGCGATCGAGAAGTTAAAGGACCAGGAACTGGCGGAGTTCAGGAACCGCGCCATCGGCTTCATCTTTCAATTTCATCACCTGCTCGCCGACTTCACCGCGCTGGAAAATGTGATGCTCCCGGGGCTGATCGCCGGCCGTTCGCATGCCGACGCCTCCGCCAAAGCCGTCACGCTGCTGCAGTCGGTGGGATTGGAGGAACGATTCACCCATCACCCCGGCGAACTCTCCGGCGGCGAGCAGCAGCGGGTCGCCGTGGCCAGAGCCATGGCGCTCGATCCGCCGATCATCCTGGCCGACGAGCCGACGGGCAATCTCGACACGCATACCAGCGACGAGGTCTTCGGCCTGCTCAAGTCGCTGGTGCGATCGCGCGGGCTCACGCTCGTCATGGTGACCCACAACGAAAAGCTCGCAGGCCAGGCCGACCGGATTGTGAAGCTGGTGGATGGAAAGATCGAGGGGTAGGACTCAGGCGCGGGCGTCAGCCGACGCCGCGCTTTCCGCTTCTCGCTGAATCCGGAGGCGCTCGGCCTTCGACTCATTAATCACGCGATCGAGCACATCATCGGAGAGCTGCGTCAACTGGGCGGCGGCGTCCTTGAGCGCCCCGTGCTCCACCGCGCGCGACACCACCTCCGCGTTTGTCTGTCCCCGCTTTTTCCCAAAGAACGGCTTGGTAAGCAGATGGACCACGTCGCGCAGCGGCATATAGCGCAGGAAGCGGCGCAGCAGCCGGAACGTCTGAATCGGGTAATGCGTCAGCTTGTAGAGAAAGAGCCGCCGCAGGCCGGCGTTGCGCTCATTATTGATCACCTCGCCGGACAGACAGGTGGGATCGATCTCCGAACACTTGAAATACTTGTACCAATCGGTGGCGTCATTGACCACCCCGCGCTTCACATATTCCTGCCACAGCGGCGTCCCGCGGTAGACGCACAGACGGTTGAAGCCGAAGGTATCGAGCCGGAGCTTTGACGCAAAGTCGAACGTCGCCCGCATATCCTCCACCGTCTCATCCGGATTGCCGACGACGAAGAAACCGTGCACGATCTCGATGCCGGCCTTCTTCGCGGTGGTCACGGCCGATTCGACCTCTTCGAGCGTCTGTTCTTTTTTCAGCCGGTCGAGCACCTTCTGGCTGCCGCTCTCGATCCCGAACATGATCGTCCGGCAATGCGCCTTGGCCATGATGGGAAAGAGAGGCTGGCAGACCGAATCGACCCGCCCCTCCACACCCCACTCAATCGTGATGCCGTTGTCGATGATCCCCTGACAGATTCCCTCGATCCGCTTGGGTTTGAGCAGAAAATGATCGTCGACGAAATAAACCGCGCCGTAGCCGAGATTTTGCAGATATTTGAACTCCTCCACCACATGCTCGGCGCTGCGAAAGCGCCACTTGCCGTCGTTGAAGATGGGAATGTCGCAGAAGACGCAG
>JBGPUQ010000084.1:0-5084 GCA_041491185.1 Nitrospiria bacterium
GTTGTTTGGCCTCCAGATCAAAATAGATCAACACGTTCCGGCAAAAGATGAAATCCATGCCCCAGATGATGCCCTGTCGCTGGGCATCGAGCAGATTGAGACAGAGAAACGTGACCAGCTGGCGTGGCGGATCCATGAGCCGCCATCCGATGCTGGCGGGTTCAAAGTATCGCGAGAGATAGGCGGGATCCATGACCCGAAATGAACTCTCACGGTAGACGCCCTTTCGGGCATGCTGGAGCACCCGCGGGCTGATGTCGGTCGCCACGATCTCGATATCCCAGCCGGTCAACGCCGGCTGCTCCAGCAGCAACATCGCCAGGGTATAGGGCTCCTCCCCGGTCGAACAGCCGGCGCTCCAGATCCGCAACGTCCGCTGCGGATGTTGCTGGATAAACTCCGGCAACAGTTCCTTGGTAAAATTCGAAAACTGATTCATTTCCCGAAAAAAGTAGGTTTCATGGATGGCGATCAGATCGATGCACTCGGCCAATTCGTCTTCGCGCCGATGATCGTACCGCAGGTAGAGATAGTAATCCCGAAAGCTGTTGCACTGGCACTGTTTCAATCGGTATTGCAGGCGGGTCTCGAACAGGTATTTGGCATGCTGATCGTACCGCAGCCCGGAATGGCCGTAGACCAACTCCTGGAGCAAGCCGAAGACGTCATCGGGGAGTTCGATCTTCGGCGCCATGGTCTGCTGAGGCATGCCCATCACCGTTCCCCGGAGGCCCGTTCGAGGGTGCTCGGCGAGAGCCCTTCCGCCAGTCCCGCGCGCACCTGGTGAGCGACGTCCCGAACCTTCGGATGAGGGTCGTGAACGGCGTGCCGTTCGCTCTCCCTCCGCGCCGCCGACGGATCGATCCTGGCCAGCGCACGCAGGCTCTCGATGCGAACGATCCATGACTCATGGGTCAGACATCGAAGCACGTCCCCGGTGAGCGCGTCGAGGAGCGGACCGCCCCGGTCGGCGGGAGACGCGGGCGCACCCGGCTCCTTGCGCGTCATGGCCGTCGCCAACGACGCCACGGCGCCGAGCGCGGCCCTGATGACATCGGGATCCGCGCTCGTGAGGCTGGCACGGATTTCCTCCAGGCACCCCGGCTCCGGCCGTTCGGCCATCGATTCGAGCGCGGCGATCCGCACCGCGCCGTTCTCATCCCGCAAGAAGCGCTGCCGTAAGCGCGCCGCCTGTGGATCGGGGCTTCGGGCGGCCATTCGAGCCGCCGCCACCCGGACCCACAGATCAGGATCATCGGCCAAAAACACCCACCGCTCAACCGGAACCGACGACACATGGCCGGCCAGCGCCGTCACGGCCGCGACGCGGACGGTGGCGGACTCATCACCGAGCGCGAGCAGGAGATGATCGGTCATCGTCGGAATCTGCAACGCGTCAAGCGCTCTGATTGCCGCGGCTCGCACACCGGCATCCGAATCATTCAGGGCCAGGCTCAGATGATAGCTGCCTTCCCCGGCCTGCAACGCCTCCAACGCCCTGACGGCGTTTCGACGCACGGCGGGTGACGCATGCGTCAACAACTCGATCACCGGGCCGACGACCTCGGCGCTTCGGCACCACCCCAACGCGAAGAGCGCCGCTTCCTGCACATCGGGATACGGATCCGACAGCAACGGGACGAGCGCGGGAGCGGATGACACATCCGCATGCATGGCCAGCGCCATCGCCGCCGAGCGGCGGACATGCCCATCCGCCGAGGCCAGCGCCTCCCGCATGACCGGCAGCACGCGGGAATCGGTCGTTTCGCTGAGCAACTGCATGAGGGCCCGGTAAATCGTCGGCGTGGCCGTGGGCAGCTGTTCCAACAACGCGTCGATGTGCTCGGCCGCCATGTACGACAGTGCCCGGGAGGCCGGTTCGGCCTGATCGCCGCCGAGCAGATTCACCAATCGGGAGAGCGCGGCCGGTTCGCGAACCCATCCGGCCACCGTGATCGACGCCGCCTGGATGCGCGGATCCGTCGAATCGAGTCGCTCCATGAGCGGCGCGCGATGATCGGCCCGATAACTCCGACGGACGATCGCGATCACCTCGGACCGGTCATGGGCCGACACGCGCTGCGCGATATGGGTGACCGCCAGCAACGCGCCGGTCTGTTCCTGGTCCGATCCCTGCAGCCACCAATGCCAGATCGGAGGGACCGCGGAGCCATCACCGAGCTGGCCGACGATCTCCATCGCCAGCTTTCGCAGCGGCCGCTGCGACAACGCGTTCACGACGGCGGGCACGGCGGTCGGATCCGCCAGCTGTTGAATGGCGGATAACGCGGCAAACCGGACCTGCGGGGTTCCGTGCTGCAGCCGATCAATCATCGCCGGCAGCGCCGAGCGTTCTCCGATCCGGGCCAGCGCGTCGAGCGTCGACAGCTGATGGTTTTCATCCTCCTCCCGCAGTTCGGCCATCAACGGCGCCAGCGCTCTGGGCGATGCGACCTGTCCCAATAACTCGATGACAAACTTCCGGTGTTCGAGATCGATCGTCCGGAGTGTGTCGAGCAGCGCATCGACCACCACGGCAGCGTCCGACTCACGGCTTCCGTATTCGACCATCACTTCCATGGCTGCGGTGCGATGAGAAAAATTGTCGTCCTGGACAATCGCCGCCAGGAGCGATTCGAGCAACGACGGCGTGGGAGGGCACTTCTTCAGACGGGCGGACGCCGCTTTTCGAACCCGCCATTCAGCATCGCCGAGCAACGAAACCAGGAGGGGGAGCTGCTCGGCGATCGACCGTTCATCAACCTGCCGGATCGCGTCGATTCGAATATCGGGATTGCCGTCCCGGAGACCTGCCAACCATCGATCCGCCATCGCCACGGATGAGCCCTCGAAATATTCGTACCGCACCGGTCTTACGGCCGGCGGGGTCCTTGGGGAGAATCCATGACCCGCGTGGCATCAGGATCGATCCGCGTCCCATGCGCCGTCTGTGCCGTGTAGCGATCCGCCGATTCCCGCTGCATCAAGGCGTGAACCCGCTTGACCAGTTCCCGATATAAGGATGCGCGCGGCAATTGATCGTCGGGACCGTACAAGAGCGTCGCCTCTTCACGGTCATTGGTGGGGTGTGGTTTGCCGATGATTCGAAGCACTTTCAGCCCATGGTGTCGCTTGCTGCGCTTTAACAGCTCACACAGATCCAATCCGCTCAAATCGGGGAGATCGTCTTCGATCACGACGACGGCCGGCTGCAGTTGATCAATTTGGTGAAGGGCGTCCCGCCCCGTTCTCATCGCGATGACCTCGAAACCGGCCGACGCGAGCAGGTCCCTGACCATCTCGAGACTGGCTTCCCCATGGAACACCACCGCGACTCGACGTGTCGGCGCCGGCCCCGACGTCGGCGCGGACGCGTGTTGCGATGACGGTTCGATGATGGTGATGGCGACGGTGAGCTTGAGCAGTGTGTGGCACTGCGTGCACAAAAATTCCTCTCCGCTCTGGTGGAGATCCGCCGGCGTGTCCAGCACGCCTTGACATTGGGGACAGCTCAGGGGCATCGGTCCGTCACTCCGATCGGTTGGACTGTTTGAGTTTGAATCGGGCCAGTTCCCGATCCAGCAGCCCCGCCTGGTCGACCAGTTGTTTGACCGCTTCTCCGACGTGGGTGAGCGCCTCGATATTTTCCCGCGCGACCCGCTGGATGAGGCTGATGGCGTCCACGATGCCTTCGCTCTGGGTCGACTGGTGCCCGGTCGCCTCGGCAATGGCGCCGGCCTCGGTGCTCACCTTTTCAACCAGCTGGTTGATTTGTTTATTACCCTGCGCCTGTTGGGTGGTCGCCACCTTCACCTTTTGCGAGACCTCCTTCATCTGTTCGGTGGCCTCGATCAGCAGGTTGGAGTCCCGGCTCTGCTCGTTGGTCGCCATGGCGATCTGTTGGACCATCTCGTTGACCTTCCGCATGGCCTCGGTGACGGTCATGACGCCCTTGGCCTGCTCATCGGTGGCGGAGGCGATCTGTCGGATCCGGTGGGTCGCCTGTTCGGAATTGGCCAGAATCTTCCGGAGGGCCTCCCGCGCCTGCTGTGATCGTTCCACCCCCTCATCCACCCGCGCGGCTCCGCCCTGAATCAATTTGACGGCATTCTGTCCCTCCCGCTGAAGCCCCTGGATGATTTCATGGATCTCCTGGGTCGAGCTGGCCGTCCGTTCGGCCAATTCTTTAATCTCATTGGCCACCACGGCGAACCCTTTTCCCTGCTCGCCCGCCTGCGCCGCAATGATGGCGGCGTTCAGCGCCAGCAGATTGGTTTGCTCGGCCACCTCATCGATGACCGTGACGATTTTCCCGATCTGTTCGATGCGTCGCTGCAACGTGCCGATGACCTCGAACACTTGCTGGGCATATTCCCGGATGCGGTCGATCCCCTCGATCGTCTGTTCGACGGAGCGGTTACCCCGTTCCGCATCATCGATCACCTGCTTGGAAAATTCCACCGTCTCATGGGTATTGCCGCGAATCTGCTTGATCGAGGCGTCCATCTGCGCCATGGAGGCGGCGGTCTCTTCGGCGGACGACGACAACAATCCCACGTTTTCATTGATCTCCCTCGACGTGGATGAAAAACGAAGGATGGACACGACCGCTTCCTCCACCGCCGTCAACAACGTGGTCGCCTCGGCGGCGATGCCCTCGATCGAGGCGGACATCTCCAGCACGGCCGCCGTGCTCTCCTGGGCCAGCGTGGACAGTTGGTGCGCCCGCTCACTGACCCCCTTGATGGAACTGTTGATCTCCCCGACCGACCGGGAGGTCGTCTGGGCTGCGTCCGTCTGCACCCGAGCTCCGTCCGCAATCGCTTCGGTCCCGCGCACGATCGCCTCGGTGGTCGTGGTCACCTGCTTGCCGGTTCGTGAGACCCGCATCAGAATCCCGTTGAGTTTTTCGACAAACTGGTTGAACGAGGTGGCAAAGAACCCGATTTCATCGCGAGAGGAGACGACCAGCCGCTTGGTCAGATCACCCTCACCCTCCGCAATGTCCCGGACGCGGTCGACGGCGTCATGCAACGGCCGCAACACATACCGGCCGACCGAGAATTTGATGAACACGACGACGA
>JBGPUQ010000085.1:0-5078 GCA_041491185.1 Nitrospiria bacterium
ACGGACACAGATCGGCAGCGGCGACCGGAGCGAGAAGATCAGAACCTACAACTTCCCCCAAAACCGCGTGACCGATCATCGGGTGGGATTTACGCTCCGCCGGTTGACGGAGGTGGTGGAGGGCGAGTTGGATGAACTGCTTGACGCCCTGGCGGCGGCGGAGCGGGCGAAACAGCTGGAGCTGGAAATGCCGCCGACACAGGCGCCGCGATGAATGCGGCCGTCGAGGAGAGCGGGGGCGTCGGCGTGGTGACCATTGAGGGGGCGCTGCAGCAGGGCGCGGGACAACTCTCGACCGCAGGAATCACCCAGCCGCGGATGGAGGCGGAGTGGTTGCTGGCCGATCATCTTGGGTGCGGCCGGCTCGAGCTCTATCGTCGCGCCGATGAACCGCTTCCGGACGATCTGCGGCAGCGCTTCGTCGATGCGCTCCGGCGTCGGATGTGCGGTGAACCCATGCAATATGTGCGGGGGCGGGAAGAGTTCTACGGTGTGGAGCTGGCGGTCTCCCCCGCTGTCTTGATTCCGCGTCCCGAGACGGAACTTCTGGCGGAGCAGGCCATGCTGGCGTTGCGGGCTCTGGGTCAGCGCCGCGCCGTCCGCTTTGCCGATATCGGGACGGGCAGCGGCTGCGTGGCCATCGCCGTGGCCAGTCACGTGCCGGAGTCCGACGGAGTGGCCGTTGATTGCTCGGCGAAGGCACTGGCCGTGGCCCGTCAAAATATCGAGCGGCACGCGCTCGCGGCGAGGATAACATTGCATCTCGGCGATCTGTGTGCACCGTTGCAGGCTCGGGGTGAGGCGCCATTCGATGTGATGGTCGCCAACCTGCCCTATGTGCCGACGCCCGCCATCGCCGCCCTCTCGACCGAGGTCCGGGACCACGAGCCGCGTCTTGCGCTCGACGGCGGGATCGATGGGTTGACCGTGATTGGCCGGTTGTTGCGGTCGGCGCCGCCGCATCTTGCCGCGCACGGCCGACTACTAATCGAGATCGGGGCGGGTCAATCAGGGGAGGTGGTCTCGCTGGCTCGAGCGTCCGGCTGGAGCGTGCGGGCCATTGTGCCCGATCTGGCTGGGATCGATCGTGTGGTGGTATTGTCCGTGGGAACATCTCCCCTTAGAATGTCGAGTGCCGAATTGAAGAAGAAGGAAAACGTATGGGCGATGAACGTACGGGCGATGGGGGTTGTCAGGGGGAGTTGAGCATCTGATGGATCCGCTCGCATCTACAGAGTCAGATGCTCGCTCAATTTGGAGGGAGAGAACCGCATTCTCCCCCCAATGCCCCCCACCGGATATACGCATATGAATACGTATGGGCGATGGGGGGTGCGGGGGGAGAAGAGCATCTCCCCCCGATTCTAATGGATCAACTCGTCATCCAAGGCGGACGGCCCTTATCCGGCGACATTGTCGTGAGCGGGGCGAAAAACGCCGCGTTGCCCATCCTGGCCTCCGTCTTGTTGGGCGACGGGGACTATGCGTTATCAAATCTTCCTCGCGTCGTCGACATTCACACCATGGCCGAATTGTTGCGGCGACTGGGGGTGCGCAGTCAATGGGCCGGCGAAGGGTCCGATCGGCTCTCATTGACGGTGAATGGCATCGAGCATCACGAAGCCCCCTATGAGTTGGTCAAGACGATGCGGGCGTCAATCCTGGTCCTTGGCCCGATGGTGGCCCGGTGGGGTCACGCCAAGGTGTCGTTGCCCGGCGGCTGCGCAATCGGCGCCCGCCCGGTCAATCTGCACTTGATGGGGTTGGAGAAGATGGGTGCGCAGATTTCGATCGCGCACGGCTATATCGAGGCCAAGGCGGCGCGGCTGCACGGCGCGACGATCGTCTTTGACCAGCCGACCGTGACGGGGACCGAAAATCTCATCATGGCCGCCGTCCTGGCTCGTGGAACGACCGTCCTGGACAATGCCGCCTGCGAGCCGGAGGTGGCCGACTTGGCGGCGTTTCTCAATCAACGGGGGGCCCAAATCAGCGGGGCCGGGAGTCGTCGGGTGACGATTGAGGGGGTCGATCGACTGGCCGACGGGATCCATCCGTATCGCATCATCCCCGATCGCATCGAGGCCGGCACCTATCTCCTGGCCGGAGCGATGACCCGCGGCCGTCTGGTGGTGCGCGGCTGTCGTCCCGACCACCTGCAGTCGCTGATCCAGAAACTGCACGCCGCCGGTGTCGAGCTCCGGGAAGAGCCCGATGGCATCGTCGTCCACGGACCCTCACGAGCGACGGCGGTGGACGTGGCGACCGCCCCCTATCCGGGTTTTCCCACCGATATGCAAGCGCAGTTCATGGCCTTCATGGCCGTGGCGAAAGGCCAGAGTCTGATCAGCGAACTGGTTTTTGAGCAGCGACTGACGCATGTGGCGGAACTTCAACGGATGGGTGCGCAGATCCAGATCCAGGGTGTGCACGCCGTGGTGCGGGGCGTTGAACGGTTAAGCGGCGCGCCGGTGATGGCGTCCGATCTTCGCGCCAGCGCGGGGCTGGTCTTGGCCGGGTTGGTGGCCGAAGGAGAAAGCCGGATTCAGCGGGTCTATCACCTGGACCGCGGCTACGAACGGATGGTGGAAAAATTGCGCGGGGTCGGCGCATCGATTACCAGGGTGAGCGGGCAGGTTGTCGGTGAGCGGGCCACGGATCGCGCAGCAGGCGACAGATGACCGTGCCGGTGACCATCGCCTTGCCCAAGGGGCGATTGCTCTCTGACTCGATTGCCCTCTTTCAACGGATCGGTATCGGCCACCCGGGATTGACGCCGCACGCCCGGCAACTCTCCTTTTCCGTCGCCGGCGCGGCCGCACAGTTGGTGATCGTTCGTGATGTGGATGTGTCGACCTACGTGGAATATGGCGCGGCCGATCTTGGGATTGTCGGGAAGGATCGGCTCTTGGAGCAGCGGCCGGCGGTCTATGAACCGATCGATCTGCGATTTGGCGCCTGCCGGATCGTCCTGGCGGAGCCGAGTGGCGCGTCACGATCCGCCTCCAGGAGGTGGACGACTCGACGGGTCGCGACCAAATATCCCAACGTGACGGAGCGCTTTTTTCTTCGTAAGGGCATCCCCGTCGAGATTATCAAGCTCTCGGGCACGATTGAGCTGGCCCCATTGGTGGGCCTCGCGGACCAAGTTGTGGATGTCGTACAGACGGGAGCCACCCTCAGGGCCCACCAGTTGGTCGAGGTGGAGGAGTTGGCACGATCGACGGCGCGCCTGATTGTGAACCGGGCGAGCCTGAAGACCAAATATCGACGAGTGCATCAGATGATCCAGCAGTTGATGGATGAGATCGGCGAATAATGCGATGAGCGGAGGAGAGGCCATGGCCAGGGAAGAAAGCCCAAGAGGGTGTAACGGAGATAGCCGCGCGATATCGCAGGTAATCGGCGGGATCGTGTGGGCCGCAGGGATCGATCGATGAAGGTGCTTCGATCCTCGCAGCGGGGATTTGCCGCGCGGTTGGAGGTGCTGTCCCGCCGGCTCACGGCGGTGAACAAAAGTGTGGAAAGTTCGGTGCGGTCGATCTTGGACGCGGTGCAGCGGCAGGGGGATGCGGCCGTGATCCGGTATACCAAACAATTTGATCGCATCCGCCTGACCCCCAAGCAGCTCCGGGTCACCGAAAAAGAATTTGAGGAGGCCTATCGGCAGGCCGACCCGGCCATCGTTGAAAGTCTTCGGTACGCGGCCGAGCGCATCACGGCATTTCACCAAAAACAGCATGCCAGTTCGTGGTCCTTCACCAACGGGGGGATTACGCTGGGCCAACAAGTCCGCCCGTTGGATCGGGTGGGGCTCTATGTTCCAGGTGGGACGGCGGCCTATCCGTCGACCGTCTTGATGAATGCCTTACCCGCCAAAATCGCCGGGGTTCGACAAATGGTGATGTGCGTGCCATCGCCTGGAGGTGCCATCAGCCCCTATCTGTTGGTGGCGGCCGATCTGGCCGGTGTGCGGGAAATTTATCGGGTTGGCGGGGCGCAGGCGATTGGCGCAATGGTCTATGGGACGAAGACGATCCCGCGGGTGGATAAAATCGTCGGTCCGGGGAATCAGTACGTGGCCACGGCCAAGCGACTGGTCTATGGGATCGTGGACATCGACATGGTGGCGGGTCCCAGCGAAGTGCTCATCATCGCCGATCAGACGGCCAACCCGGCCTATCTGGCCGCGGATCTCCTGGCCCAGGCCGAACATGATGCGGAGGCGTGGCTCTTTTTAGTGACGCCGATGCGCGATATCATCCGGAAGACCTCGCGCGAATTGACGCGCCAGCTCAAGGGGCTCGGCCGGCGGACGATCGCGGCCGCGGCGATCAAACGGCATGGGGTGGCGATTCTGGTCAAAGATCTGGAAGAGGCCGCGGTCGTGGCCAATGCCATCGCTCCCGAGCATGTGGAGTTGGCGATCAAAAAGCCGTTCGAGCTGGTGCCGCGTCTCAACCATGTCGGCGCCGTGTTCCTCGGCCATTTTACGCCGGAGGCGGTCGGCGACTATATCGCCGGCCCCAACCATGTCCTTCCAACGGGGGGCACCGCCCGCTTCTTCTCCCCGCTTTCCGTCGATGACTTTGTGAAACGGACAAGCCTGATCGGCTATTCCCAGGAAGAGTTGATTCGTGCACATGAACACATTCTGCGAATTGTCGGAGTCGAGGGGCTGGATGCGCACGGCCGGGCGGTCGAAATCCGGCTTCGCGGGTAGCGCGATGACGCGCGTGACCAGATCACAGTCCAACGGGCGACGCCGGACGGCGAGCGTGACGCGGGCGACCAAGGAGACCAACATCTCGGCGCGCCTGACGCTGGAGGGGGATGGCCGCGGCCGGGTGAGCACGACGCTGCCGTTCCTGGATCATATGCTGTCGGCATTTGCCAAGCACGGCGGGGTGGATCTCTCGCTGTCGGCCCGTGGCGATACGGAAGTCGATTACCACCACACGATCGAGGACATCGGCCTCGTGCTGGGGGAGACGATTGCCCGCTGCGTAGGGGATAAACGCGGGATTGAGCGCTTCGGCTCGGCGTCGGTGCCGATGGATGAGGCGCTGGCCGTGGTG
>JBGPUQ010000086.1:0-5076 GCA_041491185.1 Nitrospiria bacterium
CCGGAGTTACCGGCAAGGGATGGCGCCCGAACAGGCCATGCAAGGTCTCGCCAAGTCAGCCGGCAGCCAGTTTGACCCGGCAATCTTCACCCAATTTCAACGCGCATTCGAGCAGGGCCGTCTGACCCCGCCAGCCGATCCCTCAACGCAGTTCATGATAAAGTAACGGACCGCATGCCGCCTTCCGCACGCCCGGCCCGCCCATCGAAAAATGGGGTCAGAAAACATTTTTTATCGATAATATTTTTCATGTCAAAAAATGTTTTCTGACCCCATTTTTCTCCCTCGCATCGGCATCACCATGGGCGATCCCTCCGGCATCGGACCGGAGATCATCGTCAAGGCACTGTCGACCCCCGAACCGTTTTCGCGCTGCCGTCCGATTATTTTCGGCCATCCGCCGCTCTTTCACCGGCTCATCGCGCAGCTCAAACTTCCGCTTCGATTACAGATCGCCGACGATCCCGCCGCCTGCGATGCGACGGCCGGAGCCGTGCCAATCGTGCCCATACTCCCCGATCGTGTGGCCCCGCCGCCCGGCCGCGTCAGCGCCGCCGGCGGGCGGTTGGCCGCGGCCGCCATCGAACGGGCGACCGCTTGGGCACTGGCCGGCGATCTGGAGGCCATCACCACCGCGCCGATTCACAAGGTCGGGCTGGCCAAAGCCGGGTATCGATTCGAGGGTCACACGGAATTTCTGGCCGACCTGACCGGCGCGCCGGCGGTCGGCATGATGATGGTCGGTGGGGGCTTGAGGATCATGCTCGTCACCACGCACGTCTCGATCCGAAAACTGCCCGGTCGTCTCACGACCCAGCGGGTCCTGACCGCCATCCGGCTCACCCATCGGGCGCTGCGCGACTGGTTCGATCTCCCGGCCCCGAAAATCGGCGTGGCGGGGCTCAACCCCCATGCGAGCGATTCGGGCCGCTTCGGCGATGAAGAAGCGCGCCTCATCGCCCCCGCCATCGCGCGGGCCCGTCGCGCCGGGATCAACGCCACCGGCCCCTATCCGGCCGATACGCTCTTTTATCGCGCCCGCACCGGCGCGTTCGACGCCACCGTCGCCATCTACCATGACCAGGCGCTGATCCCGATCAAACTGCTCGCCTTCGGCCACGCGGTCAATCTCACCGTCGGCCTCCCCTTCGTCCGCACGTCGGTCGACCACGGCACCGCATATGATATCGCGGGCAAGGGTGTGGCCGATCCAGGCAGTTTGCTTGAAGCGCTCGCGTTGGCGGCGGAACTGGCCGGTAAATGATCCGCTCGTGCTATCGCACTCGCTCAATCAGATGCTCTTCTCCCCCTGATAACCCCCATCACCATACACATGATTCTCAAAAAGCCGCGCCTTAGCCAGCACTTCCTCGTCAACCGCGGCCTTTGTCAACGGATTGTCGACCTCGCCGAGTTGTCGCCCGCCGATCGGGTCGTTGAAATCGGGCCGGGCCGGGGCGCGCTCACCGAACTGTTGCTCGATCGGGCCGGCGAGGTGTGGGTGATCGAAGTGGACGCCGCGTTGGTTCGCCATCTTCACGGCCGATTCGGCGATCGTCCCGCGCTCCATCTGGTGAACGGCGACGCCCTGCGCTATCCCTTCGAGCAGATGGCCGCCCCGTTCAAGGTGGTCGCCAACCTGCCCTATGCCGTCGCCAGCCCGATCCTGATCCGCCTGCTTGAGGCGCGCCGGTCGATCCCCCGCATGGTGCTGATGTTTCAGCGCGAGGTGGCCGAGCGGCTGATCGCCACACCCGGCACGCGCCGCTACGGCGTGTTGTCGATCATCGCCCAGCTCTACGCCGAGATCACACTCCGGACCATCGTCGCCCCGGGAAGTTTTCGCCCCCGCCCCAAGGTGGAATCGGCCGTCGTCACGGTCGTCCCCCGACCGCAGCCGCTCATTCCGATCAGAGATGACGCCGCCTTCATCCGGTTGGTCCACCACGGCTTCGCGCACCGCCGGAAAACGCTGTTCAACAACTTGAAATATATCCCGCTGACCACCGAACAATGTCAGGATCTCCTGCGCGAGGCCGGGATCGATCCCCAGCGCCGCCCCGAAACGCTCAGCATCGAGGAATGGGGCCGATTGAGTCAGGGTTGTCGCGAGCTGCGCATAAATATTTGATTCAGGGTCCGGGGGTCAAGGGTCAAGTAGCCAGGGTCAAGGAAATCAGAAAATGCGCGGCTTCTTTATTTCTCCCTGACCCTTGCCCCCTGACCCTAGACCCTTGACCCTTTTACATCCCCCTTTCATTGATCTTGCCTCAACCCTATGCTAGGATACGGCGCATGCAGCACAAGCTTCTGTGGCGAGAGCTCAGAGGACTGCTCGTGATGACCGCCTCGCTCCTCGTCGGGCTCAGCCTGCTCTCCTACCATCCGACCGACCCCTCCTTCATGAGCGCGGCCTCGAATCCGGTCGTGCGGAATGTGGTCGGAAAAATCGGCGCGACGATGGCCGACGGACTGTTTCAACTCATCGGCATCGGCGCCTATCTCCTGCCGGTCATCGGCGGCATGATCGGCTGGCGATGGTTCTGGGCGCCGACGGTGCGGCTCGCCCGGCCGCAGACCATCGGCTGGTGGTTGCTCGCCCTCTCCCTGATGCCGGTCGCGTCGATGCTGCTGCCGCGGCTTCCCCTGATGGCCGATCGCGCCCTCACCGACGGCCACGCGGGCGGATGGATCGGCGCGCTCCTGGCCCGGTGGAGCGATCTCTACCTGGGGCGCATCGGGGGGCTGATTCTTCTCACCGCCACGCTGCTCGTGTCGCTGATCCTGCTCACCGCCGTCTCGCTGCCGCAGTTCGCCGCCCTGCTGGGCCGGTCGATGCACCGGCTGGTTCGTGACGTGCGCGGGTTTGCCGTCATCCGCCGGGAACAGGCCAAACGGTGGAAGCGGGAAGCGGGCCTGCGCACCATCGCGGCGCTGCGGGAACAACCCAAAATCGTCGAGACCGCCCCCTCCCCGCCGCCGGCGGCGCCGAAAGTCGAACAGAAGTCGTTTGAGTTCATGCAGTCCTCGATGAACCGCTACCAGCTGCCCCCCTTCTCGCTGCTGTCCGAACCCTCGCCCACCGCGAGAAAAGTCAGCCGGGAGGAATTGCTGATGAACTCGCAACTGCTCGAGAAGCGGTTGCTCGATTTCGGCATCGCCGGCCGGATCACGCAGGTCCATCCGGGCCCCGTGATCACCATGTACGAATTCGAGCCGGCGCCGGGCGTCAAACTCAACCGGATCACCAATCTGTCCGATGATCTGGCCCTCGCGATGAAGGCGATTCGGGTGCGCATCGTCGCGCCGCTGCCCGGCAAATCGACGATCGGCATCGAAATCCCGAACAGTTACCGGGAAGAGGTCACGCTCAAGGAGATTCTGACGTCGAGCGCCTACGAGGCCGCCCGCACGAAGCTCACGCTGGCGATCGGCAAGGATACGATCGGCACCGCCGTCGTGACCGATCTGGCCGCCATGCCGCATCTGTTGATCGCCGGCACCACCGGTTCGGGCAAAAGCATGGCGCTTAACGCCATGATCCTGAGCCTGCTCTTTGCCGCGCGTCCCGATGAAGTCAAATTCCTCATGATCGATCCGAAACTCCTGGAGCTCTCCGCCTACGACGGGATCCCGCATCTGCTCGCGCCGGTGATCGTCGGCCCCAAGGAGGCGGCCTCCGCCCTGCAACAAGTGGTCACCGAAATGCAGCGCCGCTACCGGCTGCTGGCCGAGCGGGGCACGAGAAACATCGACAGCTACAATAAGAGTCTCGCTGCGGACGGCGGCAAATCCAAATCAACCGCCGCCCGACCGGCGGCGGAGGCTCCCGCGCAGGACGGCGCTCAGACTCCACCGACCCCGGGCGTCGATACCCCGCCGGGCCCGCTACCCTATATCGTGGTCGTCATCGACGAGCTGGCCGATCTCATGCTCGTCGCCTCACACGAAGTGGAGGATGCGATCGCGCGACTGGCCCAGATGGCCCGGGCGGCCGGCATCCACCTGATCGTCGCCACCCAGCGGCCGTCGGTCGACGTGCTGACCGGCGTGATCAAAGCCAATTTCGCGGCGAGGATTTCGTTCCAGGTCTCGTCCAAGGTGGACTCCCGAACGGTGCTCGATGCGAACGGGGCCGAGCAACTGGTCGGCAAAGGCGACATGCTCTGCATGATGCCGGGCAGCTCGGCGCTGACCCGCCACCATGGCGCCTATGTCTCGGAGCAGGAGATCAAAACGGTGGTCGATTTCATCAAAAAGCAGGCCGCGCCCAACTATACGATGGAAATCCCGCCGGCCGGCAGCAGCGACCACGGCGACCTCAACGAACGGGACGCCCTCTACGCGCAGGCGATCGACATCGTCCTCTCGACCGGCCAGGCCTCCGCCTCATTTATTCAGCGGCGGCTGCGCGTCGGCTATCCCCGGGCGGCCCGGATGATCGAGATGATGGAGGAGGACGGCCTGGTCGGGCCGGCCGCCGGCAGTCGTCCCCGTCAGGTCATCGGCCGGCGCCATCCGCCGGTCACTCAATCGCTGGAATAATCGCCTCGTTACCGACCGATACCGTTCCCTCATGATCCCTCACGGGCGTTCACTCCAACTGATCGCGATCATCGCCGCCGTCCTGGCCGTGGCGCTGTGGCGGCCGGCTGCGGGCGCGGCCGACTCGACGGCGGAGCTGAGCCGCGTGGTCGGCCGGATCGAGGCGGCCCACCGGCAGGCCAAAGAGCTCCAGACCGAATTCGTGCAAACCACCACCTATGAAGGCTTTGCCACCCACTACGTCTCGAAGGGGCGCCTGTCCGTCCAGCGGCCGGGAAAAATGCGCTGGGACTACCGCGAGCCCAGTCATCACCAGATTTATGTGAACGACCACGAGGTGATCTACTTCGTCCCCGAGCACCAGCAGGCGATCCGAAGTTCGATGGATCGTGAAATCCAGTCGCCCATCCCGCTGATGCTGCTGGCCGGCGCCGCGACCCTCTCGGAGCAATTCACGATCGACTGGGCCGACACGCCTGGCGTGGCCCATGGCCGGTACCGGTTCCGGCTCGCCGGCAAAGGCGAGGCCGC
>JBGPUQ010000087.1:0-5040 GCA_041491185.1 Nitrospiria bacterium
AACGATTCACCCCCGTAGGTTCGCTTGGCCAACTCATAGGCCTGGTGAATCTCATGCGGCGTGGCCCGCGGGGAGACCTCCAAAGCCCGGTACAGATTCTGATCGACCGGCACGACGTCTTCTCCGTTCAGGGACGAAGCATCAGCTCAAAATTCAGCTGTTCTTTTTTGATCAGATTTTGGGCCACCCGCTCGGTACACCGGGCCGCACTGCAGTACGGATAATCGAGCAACAGCGGCCGTTTGCGACGGGCGGCCAGCCGGACCGTATCATCAAACTCAATATAACCGATGTACTCAACGTCGATTCCGAAATACTTGCTGCAGGAGCTTCGCATCGAAAAACCCAACGCGATGTCGTCCTTCGACCGGACTTGATTCACCACCAGTTTCGGTCGGATGGAAGCCAGCGACTCCATCAGTCGATGTCCCAAGTCCGGATTAATGGTCTTGATGTGCGACACCAGGTCATGGGGCGTCCGAAGACCGAGGCTGTTCTTCTGATCCATCGCCTGCGTAATCAGCGCCCGCATGTTGGGATCCCGGGCGATCTTTTTAAATTTACGAAAATAAACGCTCTTAATGAAACGATAGACATTCTCGATTGATCCCGGCTCCGGCACGACGGCCAACAAACCGTTGGTGGCGCTCAAGAAAAAATCCAAGATGGTAAACGAGGTGCCGGCTCCCAGATCCAGAATGATGTAATCGACATCCAGCCCCTGGACTTGACGAATCAGCCGCATTTTTTCCTTGTACCGGGGATTCGCAATTTCCAGAAAATCCTGCGCCCCGCTGATCAGGCGAAGGTTTTCGATCCCTGTCTCGACGATGACGTCCGTCAACCGTTTCACCTTCTCCTTCATGAAATCGGAGAGTGTTTCCTCGGGATAGGGAAGCCCCAACGCGGTATGGAGATTGGCGCAGCCCAGATCCGCATCGACCAGGATCACCCGCTTCCCCATCTTGGCCAGCGCGATGCCCAACCCGGCCGACAAGAATGTTTTGCCCGTGCCGCCCTTCCCTCCGCCGATGGCGCAAATTTCACGGGTGGGTGTCGATGAATGATCGAATAACGAGCCGGTCATCACATGAAGTTCGCCCATCAGTCCCCATTGTATCGCTTTTCCAGTCTTTTTCAAGAAGAATCACGCGGCTCCTTCAACTCGCGTGTCTCCTTGCCGCTGTCGTCTCTCACGCCACCGCTCACCTCAGACCGACCGGATAAAAAAAGGCGTTGCGTCTACCCATATTTTGTGTTAGAAAACCCTGCACATGCCTGTTTCGCTTCCATCCCTCACACGGTTCCGGCTGTGGCAGCTCATGCCGAGTCGAACCTCCGTCGTCAGCAAGCTGGCCAATAAGATTCGACGATTCCTGTTGTGTGCCGTCGATCTTGACTATGTCAGACAGCAGGAGTCGTTGCGGGAGGGTGAATGTGTCCGTTGCGGCCGTTGTTGCAAATTGGTCTTTCGATGCCCATTCTTGGGCGGCACGGATGAGAACCCCAGTTGCCTGATCTATGAGAAGGGGCGGCCGTTTCAGTGCGCTGCCTTTCCGATCGACCCGCGTGATCTGGCCGATGTCGATTTTCAGTGCGGCTACAGCTTCGCGAGCCCACAGCCGCTTCGCACCAGCGTGCCGCCGTTCTCCCCTCCGGGTCCTCGGAGTTTCCCCTACCCGGTGTTTCACGCCTCACCATCGAGCGATCCCGTCATCAGGGCAACAGACGGTTGACCGTCATCCGAACGAAACCAACGGATCACCCGGCACGGCGCCGTTGAGCAGGCAGACCACGGCTCGACCGTTCGAGGCATAATCGATTTGGTTCAGGGCCGCATAATCCTGTTCGATCCGAAACACGTGCCGTAACGGAAGACCCAGCGCATGGCAGAGAATCACCCGATTCACCCCGCCGTGTGCCAGCATCAGCACGGTTTCTCCGGCATGATCGTGGAGGAGCCGTCGAAGCCGCGGGATGACTCGCGCATGAACCTCCCGATAGGTTTCACCGTTCGGTGGCCTCGCGTCGGCCGGATCGGCAATCCAGTCCGCCCACTCGTTCGGAAATTGCTGCGCCGCTTCCTCATACGTGAGCCCTTCCCAACGACCGAAGTGCTTCTCACGCAAGTCCGGTGTTGAGACCACGGGGATCGCGCATCGCGTTGAGACGAGGTCGGCCCCATACGTCGCCCGCTGCAAATCGCTGGAATAGACCGCGGCAAACCCACGGGAAACCGCCCAGCCGGAGAGGCCCACCATCTGTTGCGCACCCAGAGGACTCAGCGGGACATCCTGCTGCCCGTTGTAGCTTCGAGGTCGAGACTTGGCCACCTGCCCATGGCGGACCAGATAGAGACGGGTCATTGATGGATCAGGCATGACGAGAGGCAGATTGGAACAATCCCCGTGAAGGTCAATACACGAAGAAACCGCAAGGCGATGAAAAACTGGAGCGGGTGACGGGACTCGAACCCGCGACACCAAGCTTGGGAAGCTTGTACTCTACCAACTGAGCTACACCCGCATCCGATGAGGGAATTGGCCGCCGGTCCTGCGACACGTTGAGTTAAAACTGTAACAACTTCTTCTTGAACGTGTCAAGCATGCTGCATCGGCGACAATTTCAAATCCGTTGCAACTTCCCGGATGAGTTCAGCTCCCAATTGGTCCTTTTTCCGCAAGAACCCTTCAAGGAGCGTATTGTCGCAGATGGTATTAATGAGGCGAGGAACGCCCCCCGAGCACTCATAGATCGCCGAGAGCGCGTCTTTGCTGAACAACTCCCGTGTCGCGCCGGCGACCTGGAGTCGGTAGCGCACGTAATCTTCGGTCGTGGATTGGGTGAACGACGTCAATTGATAGCGGATCGCGACGCGTTGTTTCAACGGCTCGTCAAGCGCAAGGCAATCATCAAGGTCCGAGAGACCGAACAACACAAAGGTCAACAATTTCTGCCCGTCCAGTTCGATATTGAGAATCCCCCGAATCTCTTCCATCACCGCTTTATTGCCCAGCATCTGCGCTTCATCAATGAGCACCACCGCTTTCTTGTGCTCATCATGGATGTCGACCAACCGCTGATAGAGCTGCGTCAGCAAATCCGTCTTGTCGTCAGACGGTTTGTCGACCCCGAGTTGCATCGCAATTTTTCTGACCAGCCATTCCGCCGTCACCGACGCATGGATGACCACCAACAACGCGGAATGAAAGTGATGCTCATCCAGTTCGTCCAGCAGTCGCCTGGCCAGCGTTGTTTTCCCCGTCCCCACATCGCCGACCAATAGCGCCAACCCCTTTTGCGTATCCGCCGCATAGCGCAGCCGGATCAACGCTTCGCTGTGCTGACTGCTGTTATAGTAAAATCGATTATCGACCGCAATAGAAAATGGCTGTTCCTTCAGTTGATAATATTCGAGATAACTCATATCCCCTCCATCACACGTACGAGATGCGGCGCCGCTTTTCCGCCTTCTGGTCTTTCCGTGTCTTGGCGGCGGCCGCTGAACGATCGGCCGGGTTTGAGTCCTCGTCGGGCGGCCGTTTTGAGTCCGCACGGCCGGAGGCCTGCTGCGGCGCCGGATGCGGCTGGAGCTCCTTGAGCAATGCGACGGCCGGTTCGTACGCCGCGTCGATGGCGAGGAGCCGATTCAATGCCGAAATCGCCTTCTCCGGCTCTCCGGCTTGCGCATGGAGCATACCCAGTTCATAGACCACCTTGATCCATTGCGCGTCGCCCTCCGGCAATGAGGCCAAGCACTCCTCTAACTGCCGGAGACCGGACTGATGCTGGCCCTCCGCCTGGTAACAGGCCGCGATCATCAACACCGCGTCGATCCGGTGCACCGGGAGCGAGAGCGCTCGTTCAAACTCCTTGCGCGCGTCGGCGTACAAGCCCATCTCCTTGTAGGCCAATCCCAGGCTGTAATGAGGATCGGGACCTTCCGGAGGCAGCGGCTGGCTCCCTTGCTCCACTCCTCGGATCACGCCTTCAACCGAGGCGGTGAATCGGTCAGTTGCCGCAGGGGGCGGATCCATCCCTCGAAACGCGCCGGGAAACATTTCCGCCAATTCCATGCTGAGCGAGGCGTCATCAAGACCGGACTCGTTCCCCGTGGCCGAACGGTTCAAGACATCGGCCAACTCATCCAACCCGGGACCTGCAAGCATCGGATCATCCGCCGTCGGCGGCGGGCTCGGAGCGGCTCGGGCATGGGGTACAGCCGTCGGTTGGTGGGATTCAAAATAGGCCAGGACTTCCGGCGCCTCCGGGTAGTGGCGCCGGATGGTCTCAAATAATTGGTGGGCCTGCTCATGCAAACCCTGTTGAAGATAGAATTCCGCCTCGGCGAGCCACTCTTGAAGGTCTTGCTTGGGACGCTGCACCGTCGCTTCCACACGCTCAATCCCCATCAGATCCACCGGCCCGGCAGCCGGCGGCTGTTCAGTGCGTGGCGGCTCATGGCCACCGGCCTGGGCGGCAATCTGCTCGGTCAATCCCGATTGCAATCTGGAATCCGATGGGTTCCACTCTCTCGCTTCAGCCCACACCTGCTCGGCTTCGTCCCGCTGCCCACGGGCATGATAGAGCCGGGCCAGCGCGATGCTGTGGGTCACCGCCTCATCGATGCGCCCTTCCAACTGATAGAGCTCACGAAGCCGTGAATGCGCTTCGATATTATTGGCTTCGACGGACAGGATCAACGCATACTGTTCGATCGCTTTTCCGGCCAGTCCGTATTTCAGATACACTTCCGCTTCGGCAAAATAGTCGGGCAGGTCCTTCGGTCGAATCCGTTTTGTCGTCGGCCGCGCCGATTGAGAGGGCGCGGATGTCTCTCGCCGGCTGCGCGAGGCGGAGGCTTCGGATTGCGGCATCACGCTGGCCGACGCCGCTGCCACCTCGGCCGGCTTCACCAGCTCGACCGCCGGGGGTACACTGCCCACCTCAACAACCGGAGAGGTTTTACGCGCCACCGGTTCGTGAGAGAGCACCGGATCCATTGCGGGCGGGGTGACCTGTGCCGCGGCCGGAGCAAGC
>JBGPUQ010000088.1:0-5032 GCA_041491185.1 Nitrospiria bacterium
CCTGGAATGATCACGCCGCGCTGGAGGTGATCGATACCCAGACGGCGGCCGTCATCGTGGAGCCGATCCAGGCGGAAGGCGGCGTGCGAGTGCCCTCGGCCGCGTGGTTGCCCGCACTCCGGGCACGCTGCACGTCGGCCGGCGCGCTGCTGATCTTCGACGAAGTCGTCACAGGATTCGGCCGCACGGGCCGGCTCTTTGCCGCCGAGCATTGGGGCGTCACGCCGGACGTCATGGTCCTCGCCAAAGCGATGGGGGGCGGGTTGCCGCTCGGCGGCTTCATCGGGCGCCCGGAGATCATGGCCACGCTGTCCCGCGATCCCCCGCTCAGTCATCTGACGACGTTCGGCGGCCACCCGCTCTCCTGCGCGGCGGGGCTGGCCTCGCTCCGCGTCATTCTCGATCAACGGCTGGCCGACATTGCGGCCAAGAGCGGCCAGGTACTCCTTGATCAGATGAAACCATGGGTGGGACGTGGCGGTTTGTGCGCTGTCCGTGGCCTGGGGATGCTGATCGGGATGGAGTTTGAGTCGGCCGCCCGGTGCGAGCGGTTCACGGTTCGCTGCCGGGAGTCGGGACTACTGCTGGGGTGGACGCTCTATGACGATCGCGTCGTCCGACTGGCCCCGCCGTTGATCCTCACCGATGAGGAGATGGCCGAGGGGCTCTCCGCCATGGCCGCGGCGCTGGCTTAGGCGCCCTGGGAGGGCGTCGGCTTGGCCACCGGCTGTTCCGCGATGCAGATCTGGTCCCGCCCGCTGTACTTCGCGCGGTACATCGCCTGATCGGCCAGCCGGATGAGATCCTTTTTATTCCGCGCGTGGTCGGGATAACTGGCGATGCCGTAACTGGCCGTCAGTTTGATCGGATGGCCCTCGGCCTCGAGAAAGGTGTGCTCCCGGAGCGATTGCTTGAGCCGTTGGGCAATGCGATAGGTCACGTCGAGCGATGTCTCCGGCAGCACCACCACGAACTCATCCCCGCCGTACCGCGCAATGATGTCGACGTCCCGGAGGTTCTGGATGAGAATCTGCGCCACCTCGATCAGGACGCGACTGCCCATCAGGTGGCCGTATCGATCATTGACCAGTTTGAAATAGTCCATATCGAGAAAAATCAGCGAGACGTTCGCGCCATAGCGTTGTCCGCGCCGGAGTTCGATGTCCAGCGTCTGATCAAGATAGCGAAAGTTGAACAGCTTCGTCAGATCGTCCGTCACGGCCAGGTCGGCCATTTTCTGATAGAGGTAGGCCCGCTCGATCGCGATCGCCGCCTGCGCGACCAGTTTGACGAGCAGATCCAGATCCCTCGAGTCAAACGACCCGTCGCCGAGCTTGTTCACCATCTCGATCACCCCGACCATTTTTTTCTTGTTCACGATCGGGACGCAAAGGAGTGAACGAGACGGAGCGCCGATCTGGCCGTCAATCCCGCCGGAGAACCTCGTCTCTTTCGACAGATCGGGCACCAGCAACGGCTTGCTGTGACGGGCCACCCAGCCGGCGGCCCCCTGGCCCGGCTTGATGCGATGCGACTTCAGCGCTTTTTCATTCTTTGACCGGAGCATCTCGATGTAGAGCTCCCCGGACGGTTCATCCACCAGCAGCAACACCCAGGCGTCGCACCGGATCAACTGCTGCGCGCGGGCCACGATGACCTTGAGCACTTTCTTCAGTTCCAGCGTTGAGGTCAGAGACTTGGCGGAGTTCAGGAAGAAGGTCAGTTCCTTGGTCCGCTGCCGGAGCTCGGTCTTGAGCCCCCGGTTTTCCCGGACCAGGGTGGTCAGCTTGTCCGCGGCCGAAGGCGTTGCGCGGCGTGGCGTGGGACGACCGCCCGTTTTCGTCCTCTTTCGTGTTGGTGCCGTCACCGTGTCCGGCCGCCCTATCCCCAACTCCCGCAACATTTTTTATATTTCTTCCCGCTGCCGCAGGAGCATGGATCGTTCCGCCCGACTTTTTTCTCATCCCGATGGACCGGCGCCCCATGGTCGGCGTGGTCATGACCGGCCTCGCCGCGGTGAAACATCAATCGTGACGGATTCGCCGGCGCTCCGACGGGAGCGGCAGTCGCAACCGGAAGACTCTCCGGATGAACCGGTTGGAGGCGAAGCAGATGCGCGACGACATCGATTTGAACCCGGTCCATCATCTCGGCAAAGAGATCGTAACCCTCCCGTTTATATTCAACCAGCGGATCCTTCTGACCGTACCCCCGAAGACCGATGCCCTCCTTGAGATAATCCATCGAGAGGAGGTGGTCCTTCCAGAGCGCATCCATGACACGCAGCAGGACCATCCGTTCCACCTGCCGCATGTTCGCTTCGCCGATCTCCTGCTCTTTTCGAGTATACGACTCGGCAAGCCGTTCGCGAAGCGCAGACCGGAGGGCATCGAATCCTCCGATGGTTTGCAAAAACGTGCCCGGAACCGTCAGCGAGAACTGCTGATGGAGCGCTTCCGCCAGCCCCTTGAGATCCCATTCCTCGGCGTACTGTTCCTGGCTGCAGTAGAGCGCCAATAACGCCGCCAACCGCTCATCGAGCATCTCCTGGACCGTCTCGACCACCGACTCGCCACGGAGAATGTCCTTCCGCCGTTCGTAAATGACTTCCCGTTGCTTGTTCATGACGTCGTCGTATTCCAGCAGTTGTTTGCGGATGTCAAAATTGTGCGCCTCGACCTTCTTCTGCGCATTTTCGATCGCCCGGGTGACCATCCGGTGCTCGATCGGGACGCCCTCTTCCATCCCCAGCCGCTGCATCAATCCGGAAATACGATCGCTCCCGAAGATTCGCATCAGATCGTCTTCCAGCGCGAGGAAAAATCTCGACGAGCCGGGATCCCCCTGCCGGCCCGAGCGGCCGCGCAGCTGGTTGTCGATGCGCCGGCTCTCGTGCCGCTCCGTGCCCAGGATGTGGAGACCGCCGCACCCAATGACCTCCTGCTTCTCCTGTTCGGTCTCCTGCTTGATCCGCTCCAGCAATTGCCGCTGTTCGTCAGGCGACCAATCCGTCCGTTTTTGAAGCTCCCGCTTGGACAGAAACTCCGGGTTGCCGCCGAGGAGAATATCGGTGCCCCGACCGGCCATGTTCGTCGCGATGGTGACCGTGCCTTTCCCGCCGGCCTGCGCGATGATCTCCGCTTCCTTCTCATGATACTTGGCATTCAACACGGAATGGTCGACGCCCCGGCGTTTGAGCATGGCACTCAGTCGTTCCGATTTTTCAATCGAGATCGTCCCGACCAGCACCGGCTGTCCCTTGGCGTGAAGCTCGATGATCTCTTCGATGATGGCCTCAAACTTTTCCCGCTCGGTCCGGTAGATGACGTCCGCATAATCAATCCGAATCATCCGGCGGTGGGTGGGCATGACGACCACATCGAGCGAGTAGATTTTGCTGAATTCCGCCGCTTCGGTGTCGGCCGTGCCGGTCATGCCGGCCAGCTTGTCGTATAATCGAAAATAGTTCTGAAAGGTGATCGTGGCCAGCGTCTGATTTTCGCTCGCGATCTTGACCCCTTCCTTGGCCTCGATCGCCTGGTGCAACCCGTCGCTCCAGCGCCGGCCCGGCATCAACCGACCGGTGAATTCATCGACAATGAGCACCTCGCCGTCCTTGACCACGTAATCGACGTCGCGTTGATAGAGCGCATGGGCGCGGAGCGCCTGCGTCACATGGTGCACCAGCGACATGTTGGCGAGGTCGTAGAGGTTGTCCACCCCGAGCAGCCGCTCGACCTTGACGTTGCCCTCTTCAGTGAGTGACGCGGTCTTGGTTTTCTCTTCCACCGTGTAGTCGACCGTCGCCTTGAGGGAGGGGATGATTTTATCGATCCGATAATACAGATCGGTCGACTCCTCGGACGGTCCGGAGATGATCAACGGGGTGCGGGCTTCGTCGATCAGGATGCTGTCCACCTCGTCCACGATCGCGAAGTGGAGTTCGCGCTGCACGCAGTGGGCCTGGTCCGCGACCATGTTATCGCGCAGATAATCAAAACCGAACTCGTTATTGGTCCCGTAGGTGATATCGGCGCCGTAGGCCTCCCGTCGCGTCACCGGACGAAGGAACTGCAATCGACGATCAGGCGCCTCATAGGCCGGATCGAACAAAAACGACGCCTCGTGCTGGATGATCCCGACGGAGAGGCCGAGCGCGTGATAGAGCGGTCCCATCCATTGGGCATCCCGCTTCGCCAGATAATCATTCACCGTAATCAGGTGGCATCCGTGGCCGCCGAGCGCGTTGAGGTAAAGGGGCAGCGTCGCCACGAGCGTCTTGCCCTCGCCCGTTTTCATCTCGGCGATCTTCCCTTCGTGCAGCACGACGCCGCCCATGATCTGCTCGTCGAAGTGGCGCATGCCCAGACACCGCTTGGCCGTTTCCCGGGCCACGGCATACGCTTCCGGCAGGAGGGCATCGCGCGTTTCGGTGGAGAGGCGCCGCCGGAATTCATCGGTCTTGGCGGACAACTGCGCGTCGGTCAGCGTGGCGATCGCCGGCTCGTGGACGCCGACGCGCTCGACGAGCGGCCAGAGCCGTTTCAGTTCCCGATCATTTTTCGTGCCGACGATTTTTTTCAGCAGGGTGCCGATCATGGCGACCGCAGCGCTGATTCACATGGCGAGGAGACGGACGGATAACATCGATACCGCATGATACTTCAATTATAGCACAAGCGCCGGATGGCCTCCAGTCGAGCCGCGGCGGGAAATGGCGGATTCTTACCACAGCTCCCGCGAGAAATCAGCCGAGGGGCCAGCACGCGTCTATCGGTCAGAGGATGGAGAGTGCGAGGGGGGAATTCACTCAATCAATGATATAGCGCAGCGGGTCAACCGACTGCCCGTTGATGCGCACTTCGTAATGGAGATGCGGACCGGTGCTCAATCCGGTGTTCCCGACCGTGGCAATCGTCTCCCCGCGCTTCACCGACTGGCCGCCATGGACAAACGCGGCGGAGAGGTGACCGTACACCGTCTTGATGTCATGCCCGTGATCGATCACGACGACGCGCCCCAACCCGCTGTC
>JBGPUQ010000089.1:0-4961 GCA_041491185.1 Nitrospiria bacterium
ATCCGGAAGGACAGATCAACCTGACGGGCGCGCTGCTGCCGGCCAAACCCGGGATCGGCTCGGTGGTGGCCCGCGCGGGTGTGCCGGTGGTGCCGGTCTATGTGGTGGGCACCGACGAGGCAATGCCGCGTGGCAGCTGGTGGATCCGGCCGCGGCGGGTGACGGTGCTGGTGGGGCCGCCGCTGACATTTGCCTCGACGGACCCGGGGATGGGGAACGATCAACGGGCCCGGCATGAAGAGATCGGCCGGCGCGTGATGCACGGCATCGACGCCCTGCGCCGGCAGAGTCTTCATCGGGTGGCGGCACAGAATAGATAAATCAGAGAAGGGGGAGAACAGCGGCATGGTGGTCCAGCAGACAGCGAGCGCGCAAGAGACAGAAGAGGCCGCGGAGCGGGCCCGGTTCGACGAGCTCTATGCGGAGACATTTAAGAATCTGCAGGAGGGCAGTCTGGTCGACGGTCGCGTCGTGGCCTTGCTGCCGGACGGCGTGGTGGTCGATATCGGCTACAAGTCGGAAGGGATCATTGCACGGGGCGAATTTAGCGACGATGAACTGAAGCAACTGGCCGTGGGCGTCCCGATCCAGGTGTTCCTGGAGGCGCGCGAGGACAGCGAAGGCAATCTGATCCTGTCGAAGGAAAAAGCGGATCGGATGAAGGTCTGGGGTGATCTGGAAAAACTCTTTGAAACGGGAGCGCCGATCAACGGCAAGATCGTCGCCCGGGTCAAGGGCGGGATGATCGTCGACATCGGGGTCAAGGCCTTCCTGCCCGGCTCGCAGGTCGATCTGCGACCCACGCGCGATCTCGACAGCCTGATCGGCCAGACCGTGCCCGTCAAGATCATCAAGATGAACCACCACCGCAGCAACGTCGTCGTGTCCCGGCGCGTCCTGCTGGAGGAAACGCGCGAGCGCCGCCGGCAGGAAGCGCTGTCGAGCATCCAGGAAGGGGTGTGGGTCAACGGCGCGGTGAAGAACATCACCGAGTACGGCGCCTTTATCGATCTGGGCGGTGTCGACGGCCTGCTGCATATCACCGACATGTCGTGGGGACGGATCGGTCACCCCTCCGAGGTCTTCTCGGTCGGACAGAAGGTGTCGGTCATGATTCTGCGCCACGACAAGGAGACCGGCCGCATCTCGCTGGGCTATAAACAGGGGACGGTCGATCCGTGGCTGCTGGCCGACCAACGCTACCCGGTCGGAAGCCGCGTCGATGGCAAAGTGGTCAGCGTGACCGACTACGGCGCGTTCGTCGAGCTCGAGCCGGGGGTCGAAGGGCTCATTCATATTTCGGAGATGTCGTGGAGCCATGAAGTGAAGCATCCGTCGAAGCTGGTGGCGCCGGGGCAGGCGATCCACGCGATGGTGCTCAGCATCGATCCCAAAGCCCGGAAGATTTCGCTGGGCATGAAGCAGACCGAGCAGAATCCCTGGGAAGTGGTGGAGCAAAAATACCCCGTGGGCACCGTGATCGAGGGAACGGTCAAGAGCCTCACCGACTTCGGCGCGTTTGTCGGTCTCGGCGAAGGCATCGACGGATTGATTCACGTCTCCGATCTGTCGTGGACAAAGCGGATCAATCATCCGTCGGAGCTCCTGACCAAAGGCCAGACCATCAAGGCCGTCGTCCTCAAAATCGATACGGAGAAGGAACGGTTGTCGCTGGGGTATAAGCAACTGACGCCGGACCCGTGGGAGCAGGCGCTCGAGCGGTACAAGATCGGTCAGCCCGCCACGGGGCGCGTGGTGCGGCACACCGATTTCGGCATGTTTGTCGAGCTGGAGGAGGGCGTCGAAGGGCTGATCCACGCCAGCGAGGTCGCCGGCGAGTCGGCCGAGAAAGCGACGCAGAAACTGGACGAGGCCTACCCGGTCGGCCAATCGGTGACCTGCAAAATCGTCAAAATCGACCGGGCCGACCGGAAAATCGGCCTCAGCCTCAAGGCCCATCACAAAGAGACGGAACGGGATGAATTGCGGCGTTTTCATGAAGAGCAGGGGAGCGTCGACCAGAGTTTGGGTCGGGTGGCCGGCCGGTCCAAACGCTCGAAAAAAGATGACGAATAACGCCGGCCCCCGCCGTCGTGCCGAGGCGCGCGTATGAGTTCGACGCTGCGCCGGGCCGTGTGGATTTTTGCCGTCGTGTTGGGGGTCGTGTTTCTGGCCACCTACCTGGCGACGGTGATGGATGAGTCGTCACCGTTCGGCGGGAGCAAGCGGCTGGCGCTGGTCCGCATCGAGGGTGTGATCACCGACGCCCAGGCGACCATCGACGAATTGGATCGATACGCCAAGAATCCCTCGGTTCTGGCCATCGTGCTCCGCATCGACAGCCCCGGCGGAGCGGTGGTGCCCGCGCAGGAAATCTACGATGCCGTCAACCGTCTGCGGTCGGACTATCAAAAGAAAGTCGTGGTCTCCATGGGGACGGTCGCTGCATCGGGCGGCTATTACATCGCGGCTGCCTCCGACAAGATCGTGGCGAGCCCGGGAAGCCTCACGGGCAGCATCGGTGTCATCATGGAGATTCCCAACGTCGAAGGGTTGCTGAAGAAGGTCGGGGTGGAGAGCATCGTCATTAAAAGCGGCCGGAACAAGGATGTGGGCTCCCCGTTTCGCCGGATGGAACCGGAGGAACGGGCGCTCCTGCAGTCCGTGCTGGATGATGTGCATGCGCAGTTTATCGAAGCCGTCGCCAAGGGGCGGGGACTGGATGTGGTGGAGGTCAGACGATTGGCTGATGGCCGGGTCTTCACGGGGCGGCAGGCCCAGAGCGTCGGGTTGGTGGATGACCTGGGGGATTTGCGTGATGCGATCCACTCGGCCGCCAAACTGGTCGGGATTGAAGGGGAGCCGGAAGTGTTGGAGACCAAGCCCCGTTTCTCGTTTCGCGAATTTTTGCAATCGCGGTGGTTCGGCGGCGGATTGGCGGCCTTTCCGACCGGCGTGCGCCTCGAATATCGCATGGCCTTTTAGCCGATGGGTGTTGGGAGGGAGCGATGACCAAAGCGGAGCTGATCGAGCGGGTGTCGGAACAAATCCATACCTTGACGAAGCGCCAGACGGAGATCATCGTCAACGCGGTCTTCGGCAGCATCAAGGATACGCTGGCCCAGGGCGAGAAGATCGAGATCCGGGGATTCGGCAGCTTTCGGTTGCGTCAGCGTCGCGCGCGAGAAGGACGCAATCCGAAAACCGGCGCACCCGTGACGGTGCCAGCCAAGCGGATCCCATTTTTTAAAGCTGGCAAAGAACTCAAAGAGCTCGTCGACCACTAACGTCAAGGTGGCTTGGTAGCTGGGTGGCTAGGTAGCTAGGGAAAACAAAGCAGCTTCAAGCCTTTTCTAGCCATCTAACTACCTAGCCACCTAGCTACCTTTTTTTCTCTCAATCATGAAACTGCTTCGCTTCCTGGCCGACGGCCGGCCGCGCTACGGCGCGGTGGAACAGCGCCAGGTCAGGGAACTGACGGGCGATCCCTTCGGCCCGATCCGCTTCGGCCCGCAATCGTTTCTCCTCGATGAGCTCACCTTGTTGCCGCCGTGCGAACCGTCCAAGATCGTGGCGGTCGGCGTCAATTATCGCGCGCATGCGAAGGAAATGGGCCACCGACTGCCGGACGAGCCGTTGCTCTTCCTCAAGCCCCCCAGCGCAGTGGTCGGCTCCGGCGCCGCCATCGTTTATCCGGAGGGGGTGACCCGGCTGGACTACGAGGCGGAACTGGCGGTGGTGATCAAGAAAAAGGCGAAGGGAATTCGTCCGGCGCAGGCGCGCGACGTGATTCTTGGCTACACCTGTTGCAATGACGTCACCGCGCGGGACCTGCAGCAGAAGGACAAGCAGTGGACAAGGGCCAAATCGTTCGACACCTTCGCGCCGATCGGCCCGTGGATCGTGACCGATCTGGATCCGTCAAACGTGAAAATCGAGGCGATCCTGAACGGGGAGACGAAGCAGTCGAGCACGACGGCGGATCTGATCTTCCCGGTCGACGCGCTGGTGAGCTTTATCTCCTCGATCATGACGCTGCTGCCGGGAGACGTCATCACGACCGGCACGCCCTCCGGCGTCGGCCCGATGCAGCGCGGCGACACGATCGAAGTCGTGATTGAAGGGATTGGACGGCTGATTAACACGGTCAGGTAAAATCGGCCCGATTCACGGGCGCATGCGCAACATCCAAGGCAGCACGAGCGGCAGCAGGGCCAGCGCAATGGCGATGGCCAGGATCAGCCGTTGGAGCCGTTGATCTCGCGCTTCCCACGCCGTGAGCGCCGACATCGGTTTGCCGTTGACCGTCACCGTCAGATTCGGCGAGGCGGGGGGCGTGCCCCGCAGCTTCATATAGATGATGTGACAGATGAACGCCACGACGGTGAAATAGCCGACCCAGAAGAAAATCGCGAGCATGAGCGAGGGGATGGAAATCGGCTCCATGGAGCCTAGCCGCGTGGAGGCGTCGACTGGAGCCGGCGGCGGATCTCTTCGGCCGCGCGCTCGGCCGGCAGCGATGCTTGTTCTTTCGTGCGCAGATTTCTGAGCACCATCCGGTCGTTCTTCAGTTCGTCGTCGCCGATGATGCAGACCAAGCGGGCGCCTAATCTATCGGCCCGCCGCATCTGGCTCTTGAGGCTGGACTCCTCATAATCGGTCTCGACCCGGTAGCCGTCCGATCGCAATTCAAAGACCAACGGCCGGGCCCAGGCCCGGGCCTCGCGCCCCAGCGCGGCGACGAAGAGATCGAGCGCGGCGGGTTGCCCGACGTCCGGCGGGAGCAGGCCGGCCGCCCGTTCCATCCCCAGCGCAAAGCCGATCGCCGGCGTGGCCGGGCCGCCCAACGTTTCCACCAAGCCGTCGTACCGGCCGCCGGCCGCCACCGCATTCTGCGAGCCGAGGCCGGCGCTGGTCCATTCGAACGTCGTACGGGTGTAATAATCAAGCCCCCTGACCAG
>JBGPUQ010000090.1:0-4948 GCA_041491185.1 Nitrospiria bacterium
ACGAGACGCGACTCATCCTCGTCGAATGTTATGGGCGGGGCCACGACCATCTGATGACAGCGCTGGAGCATCCCTCATGACCCACGAGCAGAATCGCACCGAACTGGCCGCCATCGTCCGGCAGTTGCAAGCCTACGGCCGCTATTATCAAGCGATGGGGCTTGAGGAAGTCGGGCCGTTGAGTTCCGGGCGTGTTTCTTCCGCTCGCATAGACCGCTCGCTCAAGTCAGGGGGAGATGCTCCTCTCCCCCTGAGTCATTTATCTGTGGGGGCCCGTGCGGAAGCGAAAAATCGTCCTCCGATGCCCCCACACCCCACGCCCATCGCCCATACGCTGACGGTTTCCGCAACACCAGCTTCCGATCCTCAACAGGCGTTGCAACACTTACGAGAGGAGATCGGCGACTGCACGCGCTGCCGGCTGCATGAAGGACGACACACGGTCGTCTTCGGCACCGGCAGTCCACGCGCCCGGCTGATGTTCATCGGCGAGGCGCCGGGCCAGGACGAAGACGAGCAAGGCTTGCCGTTCGTCGGCCGGGCCGGCCAGCTCCTCACCAAGATGATCGAATCGATGGGCTTCAAACGGAACGAGGTCTACATCGCCAACGTCATCAAGTGCCGCCCGCCGGAAAATCGGCAGCCCAAACCCGATGAAATCGCCACCTGCGAACCGTTTCTGCGACGCCAGATTGCCACCATCAACCCGGAGGTGATCTGCACGCTGGGCAGTCATGCGACGAAGAGCGTCCTGCGGCGCGAGGATAAAATTTCTCAGGTGCGCGGCCGATTTTTTCTGGTCGACGGGGTAAAGGTCCTGCCCACCTATCATCCGGCCTATCTGCTCAGAAACCCCGCCGAGAAACGAACCGTCTGGGAAGATTTACAGAAGATCATGGCCGTGTTGAAAAAGGCAGAGGCATAAATGCCATTTTCGATTTTCGAATTTCGATTGTCGAATGAACAACGCTCCTGGCACTGTCTCCTTCCTATGTTTTTTAATCGAAAATCTGCAATCGTCAATCGAAAATGGTTATGAAGTCTCTCTGGGCCCCCTGGCGCTTCCCCTATCTCAAGGGCAAAAAGCCGGATCATTGCATCTTCTGTCTCGGCTCTCATCTCCAGGATCGCGACCGCTACATTCTCCATCGCGGCCGGTCGAGTTACGTCATCATGAACGCCTATCCTTATTCGAACGGCCATCTGATGGTCGCGCCCTATCGCCATCTTCAAGGACTCGACAAGCTCTCGCGCTCGGCGCTCGGCGATCTGTTGGCCACGACGCAACTGGCCATCTCGGTCCTCAAAACCATCTATAAACCCGAAGGCTTCAACATCGGGATCAATATCGGCAAAGCGGCCGGCGCCGGCATCGAGGAACATCTGCACCTGCATGTCGTCCCCCGCTGGAACGGCGACACCAATTTCATGAGTTCGGTGAGCGATCTGCGCGTCATCCCCGAAGGGCTGCGTCACGCCTACGATCAACTGCGGCCCGCCTTTCGCAAACTGACCGCCGGCCGATCCGGCCGCCGCCTGCCAAAGAGACAGGGCCGGCGCGCCGCCACGGGCCGAAAAAAATGACGGCGCCGCGCCTGTCGTTGCCGGACGAGCTGACGCCGTTGATGCAGCAGTACCGGCAGCTCAAGGGCCGGTACCCCGATGCGATCTTGTTTTTCCGGGTCGGCGATTTCTACGAAATGTTCGAGGAGGACGCGCTGCGTGGCGCGCAACTGCTGAACATCGCCCTGACGACCCGGGATAAAAACCGCCCCAACCCCACGCCGCTCTGCGGCGTGCCGGCCGTTGCCGCCACCAGCTATATCGCCAAATTGATCCGGGCCGGCCAATCGGTCGCCATCTGCGAACAGATCGAGGCGGCGCCGGCCACCGGCCCGGCGGCACCCGGTCTCATGTCGAGGGAAGTCGTCCGCGTGATCACGCCGGGCACGATTCTTGAGCCGGAGCTGCTCGATCCCAAACAATCGGCCTATCTGGGCGCGATCGCGCAGGCGGGCGCCACCGTCGGCATCGCCTGGATCGATCTCTCCACCGGCCAGGGCCGCCTCTCCACGGTGATCGATCCCCGACCGCATGAAGTGGTCGCCGATCTGCTCCGACGCTGGGAGGTGAAGGAAGTCGTCGTCCCGCAGATGATCGGCCAGCACCCGACCTGGCAGCAGGCGTTGCAGGGTTTTCGTTTGGTCCATCGCCCGCCGGAGCAGTTTGATGCCAACAGCGCCCGCCGGGAACTGCAGCGCCACTTTGGCGTCGAATCGCTCGCCGCCTGGGGCGGGGCCGACGAGCCGTCGGTGCTGGGCGCGGTCGGCGCGCTGCTGCATTATTTGGAAGAGACGCAACTGCAGGCGCTGTCGCATCTGCGCGCGTTGCAATATCATCGCCGGGAACGCTATCTGGCGATCGATCCGATCACCCAGAACCATCTCGAACTGACCGAGCGGGCCGCGGATGGACGACGGGAAGGATCGTTGCTGGCCGTCATCGACCGGACGATGACGGCGATGGGCGGGCGGTTGATCCGACACTGGCTGCTCCACCCGCTGCTCGATCGCGCCGAGATCAATCAACGGCTCGACCGCGTGGAGACGCTCACGACCGACTATGAACAACGCGCCTCCCTGCGGCAGGAACTGGCCCGAATCGGCGATCTCGAACGGATCATCGGCCGGATCAGCCTGAAGGCGGCCACCGCGCGCGATCTGGTGCAGCTCAAGGAGTCGGTCCAGCATCTGCCCCCGCTCTGGAAGCTGCTCAGTCAGGGCAGCCCGCCGTTGCAATCACTGGCCACCGAGTGGGATGACCTGGCCGATCTGGCCCAGCGAATCGACGCGGCCCTGGTCGACACGCCGCCGCTCTCGCTCAAAGAGGGCGGGTTGATCAAGCCGGGCCACCACGCCGAGTTGGATGAACTGCGCGAGATCAGCCGCAACGGCAAGCAATGGATCGCCGACCTCGAGCGGGACGAGCGGCAACAGAGCGGCATCGACTCGCTGAAGATCCGCTACAACCAGCTCTTCGGCTACTTTATCGAGGTGACCAAATCGAATCTCCCGAAAGTGCCGCCTCGCTACCACCGCAAGCAAACACTGGTCAATGCCGAGCGGTTCATCACGCCGGAGCTCAAAGAGCTGGAAGCCAAGGTGTTGGGCGCCGAAGAACGAATGTGCCAGTTGGAGTATCAATTATATGATGAGCTGCGGGGCCAGATCGCCCAGCAGGCGTCTCGCGTGCAGGCAATGGCGGAGCGGATTGCTCAAATAGACGTTTTGGCGGCGCTCGCTGAGACGGCCGTCATCGGCCGCTATCAACGGCCGATGCTCGCCGATTCGCTGACGCTCAAGATTCGCGGCGGCCGCCATCCGGTTGTCGAGCAGGCGCTGGGCGCCAACCGGTTCATCCCCAACGACACACTATTAAATGATACCGACCACCGGCTCCTCATCCTCACCGGCCCCAACATGGCGGGCAAATCGACCTATCTGCGCCAGGTGGCCCACATCGCCATCCTCGCCCAGATGGGCGGCTTCGTGCCGGCCGAAGCGGCCGAGATTGGCCTGGTCGATGGCATTTTCACCCGGATCGGCGCGACCGATGATCTCGTCGGCGGCCGCAGCACCTTCATGGTCGAAATGGATGAGACGGCGACGATTCTTAATCGCGCCACGCCGCGGAGCCTGGTATTGCTGGATGAAGTGGGCCGCGGCACCAGCACCTATGACGGCGTGAGCATCGCCTGGGCGGTGGCCGAACATTTATATGGCGTGATCGGCGCCCGCACGCTCTTTGCCACGCACTATCATGAGCTGACCGCGCTGGCAGAGCAACATGAGGGGATCAAGACCTTTCATGTCGCCGTGCGGGAGTGGAACGATGAGATTATCTTCCTGCGGACGATTGTGGAAGGCGGCAGCGACCGGAGTTATGGGATTCAGGTGGCTCGGCTGGCCGGCTTACCCGAAAGCGTCATCGCCACAGCCAAACAAGTGCTGGCTCGATTGGAAGAACAGGGCGCCGGCCCGTCACTCTTTAAAGTCGATCCAACGATGACTTCAAAACCATCGCAACAGCCTCCACCCATCCCTTCCCCGCTCAAGCAACTGGCCGAAGAGCTGGCCGCATTGGATCCCAACAACATGACGCCGATACAGGCATTGGACTATTTGACCAAGATCAAAAACAAAGTCGAGTTCACAAAGGAGAACCATCGATGATCGATTACTCAACCATCAATTATCTGGCGGTTCTTGTTGCAACGATTGCCGGTTTTGCGCTGGGCGGTGTCTGGTTTTCGCCGCCCGTCTTTGGCGCGGCGTGGATGACCGCGCTGGGCAAGAAAAAGGAAGAGATGTGCGGCAGCAGCCCCAGGAACGCGCTGGTCATCACGGCCATCACCACGCTGGTCACCGCCTATGTCCTCGCCGTGTTTATCTACGCACTCGGCATCACGAACGCGGTTGGCGGCGCGTTGGTGGGGTTGAGCATTGGGATCGGGATTGTGGCCACGAGCATGTACTCCGATTCGCTCTTCTGCAAGTGGCCGTTCAGGCTCATCCTCATCCAGGCCGGTCACCGAATCGTCTATCTCGCCCTCATGGGCGGGGTCCTCGGTGGGTGGCGGTGAGCCCAGATGTTTGAACATCGCAAAGCGCCGTTGCTGACACGAGCGGAATTTTTCGCCCGCCTGGCCCGCAGCGTGGCCATCGGATTTTTGGTGATCTTCGCTTCCTTATGGATCGGGATGGCGGGATACCACTACTTTGAAAACATGTCCTGGATTGACGCCTTCGCCAATGCCGCCATGATTCTCTCCGGCATGGGGCCGCTGACGGAGCTGCACACCTCCTCTGGAAAATTTTTTGCCGGATGTTACGCGTTGTTTAGCGGCCTGGCCCTCATCGTGATCGTGGGTGTCATCTTCGCGCCACTC
>JBGPUQ010000091.1:0-4912 GCA_041491185.1 Nitrospiria bacterium
CGACAACAACACAAGAGGGAGGTCTGCAATGCGCACCATCATCCTCGCAACCATGGCCGCTCTGTTCCTCGGTGTCGTAACGTTCTCGGGATGTAGTACGGAAAGCAGTCCCGATAACATCGCCAAGACGCTCAAATCCTCGAAAAAAAAGTAGCTCTCTCCCCCGTCACCGCCCCATTCCGGGTCAGCACGAGCTGTTGTTCCCACCCATGAGTGAACGGGTCGCGCTGGTCACCGGCGGTGCCAAAGGCATCGGGCGGGCGATCGCGCTGGACCTCGCACAACAGGGCTGGGATGTGGCGCTCTGCTATCGGACCAGCGTCGCGGAGGCCGAACAGACGCGCGTGGCGATCGAACAACAGGGCCGGCGGGCCCTGGCCGTTCAATGCGACGTCTCCGATCCGGCGGCGGCGGCCGGCCTGGTCGCGCAGATCGAAAAAACCTGGGGACGCATCGACGCGCTGATCAACGGCGCTGGCCCGTATCACCGGACCAACTTGCTGGAAGAGACGGTTGACGGCTGGCTCTCGATGTTTGCCAACAATCTCCATCCCATTTTTTATCTGGCCCGAGCCGTGGCGCCGGGCATGACACAACGCCGATGGGGACGCATCATCAGTTTCAGCATGGCCAACGCCGATCAGCAGATCGCCCAGCCCGAACTGACGGCCCACTACATCGCCAAAGTCGGCGTGCTGATCCTCACCCGCTCGCTGGCCCGCCTGCTCGCGCCGCACGGCGTCACCGTCAATGCCATCTCGCCGGGCTTCATCAATTCCGGCAGCGCGCCCCAGGCCGAGTTGGCCGCCATGGTCAAACGCATCCCGGCGGGATATCTCGGCGAACCCCACGATGCCGTGAGCGTCACCCGGTTTCTTCTCTCGGACGAGGCGCGCTATATCAACGGCGCCAACATCCACCTGAGCGGCGGTTGGGGAATTTGACGGGCGCCCCATGACCAGGAACCAGCTCTATGGCATCATCCTGATCGTGATCGGTCTGTTTGACCTGATCGCATTGCCCACCATCATGGACAAGAGCTGGAAGAAGATGAAAAAACCGCCTCCGTGGACCGGCAGTCTCGAGCTGGTCCTCCGGATCACCGGCGTGATCTTTCTCTTCTTCGGCATTTCGTACTACTTCTTCGGTCAATTGGAATAACCCGCGCCGACCGCCACGATGACCTTCTGGAAAAACATTCGCGATCGACGCCGCGCGAAGCCCGCGAAACCCCTGACCACGGAGGAAACACACGCCCTGCTCTCCCACCGGTTTATCGTCGCCCGGCTGGTCGGCAAGGCCTGCCTGGGCATCGGCTTTATCGTCCTCATCTTCGGCGTCACGAACTCCACATCCGGCACCACCCGGAGCGGGCTGGCGCTGCTGCTCATCGGGATCGTCGCCACGATTGCCAGCTTCGTCCACGATTTCAGCCGGCGACGATTGCGCCGCCGTTCCACACCGCGGTAATCGCCCCTCACCACCTACACGGAGGATCTGCTCATGGCCACACCCCACATCGCGCAACGCAGCCCCTATGTCAAGGAAGTCGAACCTGGCACCTACTACTGGTGCCGGTGCGGCCAGTCAAAAGGGCAGCCCTTTTGCGACGGCTCGCATAAAGGCACGGAGTTTGAACCGCAGCAGGTCACCATTACGGAGAAAAAGCGGGTCGCCTTCTGCGGCTGCAAACAGACGAACACCCCGCCATTTTGCGACGGAACCCACTCAAAACTGCCGCGATGACCATCCCCCATCGGGCCGGCTGAGCGGCCGGCCGCCGCAGTCTTGAATTTCCCTCGCGCGGTACGTTATGATGGACTCTGTCTATCCATCAGAACGGAGGCTGGAAATGAAATTTAGACCACTGCACGACTGGGCTGTTATTCGTCCGACAGAAGCCCGGGAGCGAACGATCAGCGGCCTTATCATCCCCGACACGGCCAAAGAAAAACCGCAGGAAGGCGAGATCCTTTCAATCGGTGAGGGACGCTGGACGGAAGAAAAAGATGCCCACGGGAAAAGCAAAGAAAAAACGAAGGAGAAAAACTTCGTCAAGACCACGCTCAAACCCGGCACCCGCGTCATCTACGAAAAATATGCCGGGCGGAAGCTCGAACTCAATGGGGAAGAGCTGGTGTTGGTCCGGGAAGACGATATCCTGGGCCAATTGACCTGAGCACCACGAGGCGTCCGAAGGAGTGTGTTATGAAGCGGACCATCATCTCCCTGCTCATCATTGCCGGCGTCCTGCTGCCGGTGCAACTGCCCGCCGTGGCCAGGGTCGCGGACAGCATCCTGCTCTCCAGACTCGTCTGGGGCATGTCGTCCGATCGCATCGCGCAGGCGCTCAAGCTTGACCGAAACCAGTACACCATCCTCCATGATCCGTCGGACATGCGGATCACGATCTTTCAATCGGACGGGAAACCGTTCAACTTTCCCGAATTCCGGATCGTCTACCTGAATTTCGATCCCGAGGCCGGCCTCTTCAAGATCAACGGCTTTTACAACGGCACCGTGACCGACGTCGTCGCGGCGCTCAAACAGCGCTACGGCGAACCCGATCTGGCAAAAACCTCCGGCCTCATTCCGCAGTACCAGTGGGAGTTTGACGACACCGCCCTCTCCATCCTCGGCGCCCGGTTCGAAATCTTGCCGAAGCAGTGACCGGAACTCCGAACGCAGCGGTCAAGCTGCGGGGGACGCGCCGCCCAGACGTTGCCTGACGACTTCGTAGAGCACGACCCCGACCGCCACCGAGACATTCAGGGAATCCACCTTTCCGAGCAGGGGAATCGACGTCAGCTGGTCGCAATGGCGCTGCACGAGGGAGCGAAGCCCCGTGCCCTCGCTGCCCGCCACCAACACGACCGGCACGGTCCAGTCCATGGCCGTGTAGAGGGTGGTCGCCCCCGCATCCAGACCGATCACCCACATTTTCTCCGTCTTGAGTTGATCGATCGCCTGGACGAGGTTTCCGACGCGGGCCACCGGCAGGTGTGACGTCGCGCCCGCCGAGGCCTTGATCACCACCGGCGTCAGTCCGACGGCCCGACGCTCCGGGATGATCACCCCCTGGGCGCCCGCCGCCTCGGCCGTTCTGATCACGGCGCCGAGGTTATGGGGATCCTCGACCTCGTCGAGCATCACCAGAAACGGCGGCCGGCCGGCCGACCGGACCCGATCGACCAGCGCATCCAACGTCAGGTAGGATTGCACGCCGATGACGGCCACGACGCCCTGATGCTTCGGCGTTCCGGCCAGCCGGTCGAGCTGGCCCCGCTCTTCGTACTGGATCCCCACACCGGCCTCCTCGGCGCTCCGGATCACCTCGGCCATCCGGATATCGCGGCGCCCGCGCAGCAGGTGGAGCCGGTCGATCGGACGCCCCGATCGCAGCAACTCGATCACCGGATGAATGCCATAGATGAGCGAAGAGGACACCGGCGGTTACCGTTTCACCCGGGTGGTTCCATCGGGGCGGTCTTCGATGATCACCCCGGCGGCCGCCAGCTGGCGGCGGATCTCATCGGCCCGGGCAAAGTTTTTCTCCCGCCTGGCCTCCTCGCGAGCCGTGACCAGGGCCTCAATGTTGATCGTGCTGTCCGAGTTCACCGTTACCTGAGTTGCATATGGCATGGTCGCTTGTGCGGACACAAATGACCACGGCTGGAAACTCCACTGTTCCGGCTCAAGCGCAAACAATCCCAACAACCCGGCCCCATCGCGATGAAAGAGCGTTCGAATCTTCCGGAGCACCGCCACATGACCTTCCAGCGTGATATACCGATTAACCGCCGAGATCAGCTGCTGCCAGAGCGCCAGCGCTTTGGGAATATTCAGATCGTCATCCATGGCCGCTTCCATCCTGGCCGGAAATGATTTGAGCAGCGCCAGCATCCGCTTGGTCTGGAGGGTGGACTTGCCCGATCTCGCCTCCCGCCGCGTTTCGTCCAGCAACTTCAGCATCGTGTAGTAATTCTCCAATGCCGCCTTGGCCTGCGCCAGGTGCTGGTCGGAAAAATCGAGCGGGCCGCGATAATGGACCGAGAGCAGAAAATAGCGAATGATCTCCGACTTGGCAGCCGGGCTCAGGTGGGCCGGCATTTTTTCAAAAATTTCGTGAACGGTAAAGAAGTTGCCAAGTGATTTCGACATTTTTTCTTTATCGATCGTCACGAAGCCGTTATGCACCCAAAAGCGGGCAAACGGCTTGCCCGTCGCCCCCTCCGACTGGGCGATCTCATTTTCGTGATGGGGAAAAACCAGATCCTGCCCGCCGCCGTGGAGATCCAGCGTCGGACTCTTGGTGCAGGCCATGCTCATGGCCGAACACTCGATATGCCAGCCGGGCCGCCCCTCCCCCCACGGACTCGGCCAGGCCGGTTCGCCCGGCTTCGACGATTTCCAGAGGGCGAAATCGAGCGGGTTTTCCTTCCGAGCGTCGACTTCGACGCGCGCGCCGGCCTGCAACTCATCGAGCTTTCGGTGAGAGAGTTTGCCGTAGGGGGCAAACCGACCGACCCGATAGTAGACGTCGCCGTCCACCACGTAGGCCAGCTCCTTTCGAATCAGCGTCTCGGTGAGCCGGATCATCCCCTCGATATGCTCCGTCGCTTTCGGCTCATGATTGGCTGGCGTCACGCCCAGCCGGGCCATGTCCTGCCGGTAGGCCGCCGTGTAGATCTCGGCCACCTCCTTCCAGGTGCGGCCCTCCGCCTGGGCGCGATGGATGATCTTGTCATCGACATCCGTGAAATTTTTCACATAGGTCACCCGGTAGCCCTTGAACTGCAGATAGCGGCGGAGCAGATCGAAGACGATGGCGCTGCGGGCATGGCCGAGGTGACAGCGATCGTAGACCGTCACCCCGCAGACATACATCCGGACCTTCTTGCCCGAGAGCGGA
>JBGPUQ010000092.1:0-4889 GCA_041491185.1 Nitrospiria bacterium
AACGGCATGAGCCCGTCGAGGCGGTCGTCAGTTTGGACGTCAGCGAAGAGGAATTGGTGCGGCGATTGTCGGGGCGGCGCAGTTGTCCCTCCTGTGAGCGTGTGTACCATGTGGATTCCGCGCCGTCATCCGCCGGGGCGAGCTGCGAGGCCTGCGGCACGCTCCTGGTCCAGCGCGATGATGATCGTCCGGAGACCGTGATGAAACGGTTGACGGTCTATCGTGCGCAAACCGAGCCGTTGCTCGCGTACTACGACGCCCGGCGGTTGCTGGTGCGGATTGACGGGCGTGGCACGGTTGATGACGTGATGGATCGATTGATCGCACAGCTCGAAGGGATCGGCCTTTCCCTGGTGAGGGGTCGATGATCATGCTCAAGAGCGTGGAAGAAGTGGAGATCATGGCGGAGGCGTCACGCATCGTGGCCCAGACGTTGGTGACCCTGCAATCGCTGGTGCGGGCCGGAGTCAGCACGCGGGACCTGGATGAGGCCGCAGAGAGCGCCATTCGTTCCCGTGGCGGGATCCCGGCCTTCAAGGGCTACCGGAATTATCCGAGCACGCTGTGCACATCGATCAATGAACAGGTGGTTCATGGCATTCCATCGAACCGAAAGCTGGTCGATGGGGATATTATCGGCATTGATATCGGGGCGATCGTCGAGGGTTACTATGGAGACGCGGCCGTGACGCTGGCGGTGGGGACCATTCCGCCCGCGGTGGAACGGCTGCTTCGGACGACCCAACAGTCGCTCTACGACGGGATTGCCCAGGCCAGGGTCGGGAATCGACTGTCCGATATTTCGCATGCGGTCCAACAGTGCGCGGAGTCGGCCGGATTTTCGGTGGTGACCGATTTTGTCGGACATGGGATCGGTCGGCAGTTGCATGAAGAGCCGCAGATCCCGAACTTCGGTCCCCCCGGGCAAGGCCCGAGATTGCGCCAGGGCATGGTGCTGGCCATCGAGCCGATGGTGAATGTGGGCAAGAGCGCGGTCAGGCTGTTGCCGGATCGCTGGACGGTGGTGACACAGGATGGCAGCTTGTCCGCCCATTTTGAGCATACCGTGGCGATCACGGAGGAGGGGCCCCGGGTCTTGACGAAGTGGGAGCCCGAGTTGGTGGAACAGCACCGCTGATCGACCGGATGGGTGGGGAAATGGCCAAAGAAGACGCGATCGAAGTCCAGGGGACGATTCGGGAAACGCTGCCCAATGCGATGTTCCGGGTCGAACTTGATAAGGGGCACGTCGTGCTGGCCCATATTTCTGGAAAAATGCGGATGCACTACATTAAGATACTGCCGGGGGATCGGGTGACGGTGGAATTGTCCCCATACGATTTGTCCAGAGGGCGGATCACCTATCGGATCGGGAAATGAGCGCGACCCGTGATTCGGCGAGAAATAATGTACGGCGATGGGGATTGTTAATGGGATTACGAGGGGGAGAAGAGCATCTCCCCTTGATTCTAATCGGAGGCAGACAATGAAGGTTCGGGCCTCGGTGAAGGCGTTATGCGCAAAGTGCAAAATTATTCGCCGACGCGGCGTGGTGCGTGTCATTTGCGTCAATCCTCGCCATAAACAGCGGCAGGGATAACCGGAACACAAGGAGCAGAGGAACCGTCTATGGCACGTATTGCAGGTGTGGATCTTCCCAAAGACAAATCAATTGAGACGGCGCTGACGTATATTTACGGTATCGGGCCGGCCGTGGCCAAACGCATTCTGGCCGTCACCAAGGTCGACCCCGCGGCGCGCGTGAAGGCGCTCGGCGAAGCCGACATCGTCAAGCTTCGCGATACGATCGAGCGGGACTATACGGTGGAGGGCGATCTCCGTCGGGAAGTGACGACGAACATCAAGCGGCTCATGGAGATCGGCTGTTACCGGGGGCTGCGCCATCGACGGAAACTGCCCGTCCGCGGTCAGCGCACCAAGACAAACGCCAGGACACGGAAAGGACCGCACCGTCAGGTGATCGGCGCCAAATCTCGAAAGAGCCCCGCTGCGGCGGCGAAGGAGTAGGTGATGGCACAAGCGAAGAAGAAAGAGAAGAAAAACGTTCAGATCGGGATTGCGCATATTCAAGCGATGTTCAACAACACGCTCATTTCGCTGACCGACCTGTCCGGGAATTTGATCGTGTGGAGCAGTTCGGGTAGTCAGGGGTTTAAAGGCTCCCGGAAAAGCACGCCGTTCGCCGCGCAACGTGCCGCCGAGATCGTCGCCAGAAAAGCGATGGAACAGGGGCTTCGGCAGGTCGATATCCATGTCAACGGACCGGGCGCGGGACGGGAATCGGCGATCCGGGCGATTCAGGCGGCCGGATTGAAGATCAATGTCATTAAGGACGTCACGCCGATCCCGCACAACGGATGCCGACCTTCGAAGCGGCGACGCGTCTAAGGGATCGCAGGGACGATGGAACGAGCAGCCACGATGGTTGTTGGAGGAGGTTGAATGGCAAGGAATACGGATGCGGTCTGTCGGTTGTGCCGTCGAGAAGGGGTGAAACTCTTTTTGAAGGGCCAACGCTGTTACACGGAGAAATGCGCGATCGATCGACGTGGATATCCCCCGGGACAGCAGGGACAGGCCAGGCCCAGGTTTTCCGAATATGGCGTGCAATTGAGGGAAAAACAGAAATTGAAACGGTTCTACGGCTTGATGGAAGGGCAGTTTCGAAATTATTTCCACCACGCCAGCCGGATGAAGGGTGCCACAGGGGAAAATTTATTGATTCTGCTGGAGCGGCGTCTCGATAATACGCTCTACCGGATGGGGTTGGCCGCCTCCAGGGCCGAAGCGCGACAATGGATTCGTCACCGGCATGTGCTCGTCGATGGCCGGCTCGTCGATATCCCCGCGTTTGTGGTCCGGCAGGGTTCCGTCGTCGAAATCAAGGAAAAGAGCCGATCGTTGACGACGATGCAACGTGCGTTGGCAGTGACCGAATCACACGCGGTTCCCGGATGGCTCCAGGTCGACCGTGCCCGATGGAAGGGGGAAGTCGTCGGCATGCCGACGCGGGACGATATCGATCTGGCCGTCAACGAGCAACTGGTGGTCGAGCTATATTCTCGATAGTGGATCCTATGAGGGCCTCGCGGGGCCTTGGTGTCGAGCAGGGGGGACGATGATTATTCGCACAAAAGATTTTCAGATGCCGAAAAAACTGGAAGCGGACCAGGAGACGTTGACCAACACCTACGGAAAGTTTGTCGCGGAGCCGTTCGAACGTGGATTCGGGATCACGATCGGAAACTCGCTCCGACGGGTCTTGCTCTCCTCGCTGGTGGGCGCCGCCATTACGTCGGTGAAAATTGAAGGGGTCCTCCATGAAATTTCCAGCCTGAGCGGGGTCAAGGAGGACATCACGGATGTCATTCTCAATCTGAAGGCGGTTCGCCTCAAGTTACACGGCGATCGTCCCAAGATCATCCATCTCCGGAAGAAGGGGCCGGGCGTGGTCACGGCGAAGGAGCTGCTGCTGGACGCCGATATCGAGTTGCTGACGCCGGACCAGCATATTGCGACGCTGGACAAGGATGGCCGTTTGGAGATGGAGTTGACCGTCAAGCTGGGGCGTGGCTATGTGACGGCCGATCGGAACAAAGAGGAAAACAGCCCGATCGGTGTCATCCCGATGGATGCCGTCTTCACGCCGATTCGTCGCGTGAATTATACGGTCGAAAACGCCCGCGTCGGCCGGATCACCGATTATGACAAGCTGATCATGGAGGTCTGGACGGATGGCAGCATCAAGCCTGACGATGCGTTGGCGCATGCCGCCAAGATCATCAAGGACCATCTGTCCATCTTCATCAATTTTGAAGAGAGCGAGGCGACCGTCCAGCAAGGGGCGGAAGATCGCTCGGAAGAGATCAATCGATATTTGAACAAGAGCGTGAACGAGTTGGAACTGTCCGTTCGGGCCGCGAATTGTTTAAAGAACGCGAACATCAATACGATCGGCGAGCTGATCCAGAAGACGGAAGCCGAAATGCTGAAAACCAAAAACTTCGGGCGTAAATCCCTGAATGAGATCAAAGAATTATTGATTGAGATGGGATTGTCGTTCGGGATGAAACTGGATCGTCTGCCGCCATCACCGCCTGAACAGGAAGCCTAGGTGACGAGATTCGCACCGTTTGATCACTGTGACTAGAGGGAATGGGCCATGCGGCACGGACTGGCAGGACGACAATTAGGGCGAAATAGCGGGCACCGTCGGGCGCTCTTAAAGAATCTGGCGATTTCGCTGGTCGAGCACGAACGGATTGAAACCACGGTCGCCAAGGCGAAAGAACTTCGCCGGGTGGCCGATCGCCTGATCACGTGGGGAAAAACCGGCAGCCTGCCGGCGCGGCGGATGGCCCGGGCGGTGTTGCAGCGCCATGGGTTGGTGACAAAGCTGTTTGACGAACTGGCTCCGCGTGTCGGTGATCGCCAGGGCGGGTATACCCGGATCATCAAAACACGCCGACGGGTTGGTGACGGCGCGCCGATGGCCATTATCGAGCTGGTCGGAGCGAAACCGCCAACGCCGCGCAAGCGGCGGGCCGACCGTACCGAGGAAGCGGCTGATCAGCCCAAGAGCGCGACAGCCGAGGCCGAAGTCCAGGCAAAGAAATAACCGGGTCTTGCCGGGTCTATTTGGTGGTCTGAATGGCGGCGGCCGCCAGCTCAAGGGATAACGTGGAGAAAATCTCACCCTCGCTGATCCCGATCTTCTCGCCTGTGGGATTGGCTTGTGCCCAGCCGCCCATGGGTGGTTGAGTCCGGTCGTAGAATTCAAATTTCCGCTTGATCTGGACTTTCACCGTTTTATCCGGCTGTTTTTCAACCAGCACGTCATACGTGTCGCGATAATCGTCCTGAATCGG
>JBGPUQ010000093.1:0-4851 GCA_041491185.1 Nitrospiria bacterium
AAACCGCAAGAGCTCCAACCTGTCCCGACGGCCCGCCAGGGGAGCCAGTACCCTCCTGCGTGAGGCCTTGCCCCTCGGCACCACACGATCGCTGCGGTGGTGGAGTTTTCCCTCCAGGTTCGTTATCATTCAACATCATCTCACACCACGCTTCACATCCAAACCGCGCGTGTTGGTTGCCGTCAGGAGGCTGGTCATGACACTCAATGTCAAAGCGTTTGCGCTCACGGCCGGGTTGTTTTGGGGAACGGGTCTTTGTTTCATCGCCTGGTGGATCATGTTGTTCGACGGCGCCACGGGCGAACCGACACTGATCGGTCAGGTCTATCGCGGCTACTCCATCAGCCCGATGGGCAGCCTGATCGGCCTGGGATGGGGGCTGCTCGACGGTGTGATCGGTGGGACGGTCTTCGCCTGGCTCTACAATCGCATCGCGAGCCGCATCGCCCGGACGACCTGACCATCGGCGGGTTGACTCCCGAGATCCTCATCGGCTATCGTATCGCGTCTTCCCGGCATCAAGGAAATTATCCACTCAACAAAGGAGATCGTATGCTGCTGCGATTACTGGCGCTCGTGTGCGTGGGACTCTTTATCGGACCGTTCGGGGGGCCGCTCCGGGCGGAAGAGCCGTCACCTCTCAAGACGAAAAAAGACAAGGTCAGTTACAGCATCGGGATGGATATCGGCATGAACCTCAAGCGACAGTCGCTCGATCTCGATCCGAATCTGCTGGCGGCAGGACTCCGCGATGCAATGGGCGGCGGCAAAACCCTCCTGACGACTGACGAGATCAAAGCGGTCTTGACTGACTTTCAAAAAGAGCTTCAAGCCAAAGCGGAAGAGAAGGCCGGCCAGATGGCCGAGAAAAACAAGAAAGAGGGCGATGCGTTTCTCGCCGAGAATAAAAAGAAGAAAGATGTGATCACCCTGCCGAGCGGGTTGCAATATAAAGTCATCACCGAGGGCAAGGGCAAAACCCCCAAAGCGACCGACACGGTCACCACGAACTATAAGGGCACGCTCATCGACGGCACGGAATTCGACAGCTCCTATCAGCGTAAAGAACCGGCCACGTTCCCGGTCACCGGCGTCATTGCCGGCTGGACCGAAGCGTTGCAGTTGATGAGGGTCGGCTCCAAGTGGCAGCTGTTCGTTCCGGCGGAACTGGCCTACGGCCCGCGCGGGGCCAGCCAGGTGATCGGCCCGAACGCGACATTGATTTTCGAGGTCGAGCTGCTCTCGATCGGAGAGGGCGAATCGGCTCCGAAGGCCAAATAAGCCGCTTGCATTCCTGAGCGTGACGGGCCGACTCCAATACCTGTGGAGTCGGCCCGAACGTTTGTCCTTGGCGTTGTTGGGCTCGAGGATTTACGTCTTGCTGTCGGTCTTCGCGATAAACGAGCTGATGAGCTGTTCGACCTTCTTTGACCCGCAACCGGGACAGGCGGCCTCACCTCTTGCGTGCTCTTTGAGCGACAGAGCCAGCGTGAAGATCTTGCGACAGTCCCGACATTCATATTCGTAGAGCGGCATGACTCCCTCCTTCTTTCTCATATGATACTACACGCGCGTGACTATTCCGCCATTCGAACAGCTTCAGGCTGACCGTTCCCTGAAACATTCAGCGATGTGATGCTCTATCGCGCCCACGAGCCGCGCCGGATCGACCGGCTCCTCCGTCAGGACGCGCACGACATCGGCCTCTTCATCCGGCCCCAACGGCTCCGCGGTGGCAAGCTGGTGGTCGAGCACGGCAAGATTTGCCTCCGACGCATCGAGCCCTTCCCGCTCGCGCCGGCGGACCCGCTCGCGCAGCACCGCGTCAGGCGCCGTCACATCCAGAATGACGTACGGCACCCGGAGTTGATCGGCCAGCGCGCGCAGTCGATCCCGTTGCTCGCGCTGTAAACAAGCCGCATCGACGATCACGGAGTATCCGGCCTCCAGAATTGTGCGCGCGAGCGTGGTCAGCCGTTGATAGGTTTGCTGGCTCGCCTCCGGGCTGTAGAGGCCGCTCTCGATCCCCGACCCACTTCGCGTCGAGGCCCCAAGCCCGAACAACCGCTTTCGCTCCAGATCGCTGCGGACGCACAACGCCCCGAGCGCCTCGACCACCAACCGGCCGGCCGCCGTTTTTCCGGCTCCGGAATAGCCGTGGGTGATCACCAGAAAGGGCCGGGCCGACGCGGTATCACGCTCGGCCAGATCGGTGTAGCTGCGGAACTCTCGGCGCAGTCGGTCGCCATTGGGCGGTGTGGCATCGGCCTGCCGCCATCGGATGCAGGCCACCTTGGCCCGGACCAGGGCGCGATAGATCCGGTACGACCGCAGCACCCGAAGACCGGCGTAGTCGCCGCCCGCCTGCAGATAGGCGTTCAGAAATCGATGGGCCAGTCCGGGGTAACCCCGATCATCCAGATCCATGAGAAGAAAGGCCGCATCGCTCATGACATCGATCCAGCGTAACCGCTCGTTGAACTCCAGGCAGTCGAAGATGACGATCTCCCCGTCGAGCCGCACCATATTGGCCAGGTGCAGGTCGCCGTGGCACTCGCGGATACACCCATTGCGTTTGCGCTCCAAAAAATCATCCCGACGCGCGGCGAGATCGGCGTCGCTCCACGCGCGCAACCGCTCGTGTCGACGACGATCCGCATCATCGGCCAGGCACTCGCGAATCTGCTCGAAATTCTCCCAAATCGGCCGCGCGATGACCTCCGGGGTGCCGAACACGCTGTCCGACGGGGCCACGGCGGCCCGCGCATGAAAGCCGGCCAGTTTCTCGGCGAGCGCATCAATCTCTTCAGAATGGAGTGCCCCGTGCGCGATCACCCGGTCGAGCTGGGCCTCTTGTGGAAACTGCCGCATTTTGACGGCATAGTCGATGATCGGCCCGGCGCCGCCCCACGTCGGCGCCTCGAGGCTTCCGGTGATCGGCACGACATCCAGGTACAGGTCGGGCGCCAGCCGTCGATTCAGTCGAAGTTCTTCCTCACAATAGAACCGCCGCTGGTCCAGCGTCGAGAAATCGAGAAAGCCCAGATTCACGGGCTTCTTGATCTTGTAGGCGTACGGTCCGGTCAACAATACCCAGGAGATGTGTGTCTCGACCAGTTCGAACCGTTCCACCGGATGCGCATAGAGCGCCGGATTCATCAACAACCGGATCAGCGCCGGGCCGGTGGTCACTTCCGTCAACAGATCCTCGGCAACTGCTCGCCCGAGAGCAGATCCACCACGCGATGACCGCCGATCCGATTCTTCATCACCACCATGCCGGGATGATCGCTCACCACCTCGCCGATGACGGAGGCCTCCCTCCCCAGCGGATGGGCGCGCATCGCAGCCAGGACGCGATCGGCCGTCCCGGACGGCACCACGGCGATCAGCTTTCCCTCATTCGCCACATAGAGCGGATCCAGGCCAAGAATTTCGCACGCCCCCTTGACCTCCTCGCTCATGACAATCCGCTCCTCCGCGATCGACATCCCCACCCCGGCCGCCTCGGCAATCTCGTTCAACGCGCCGGCCAGACCCCCGCGCGTGGGGTCCCGCAGGACGTGAATCTCCGCGCTCGCCGCCAGCATCGTCCGCACCAGATCATGCAGCGGCGCCGTATCGCTTTCGATCCGCGTCTCAAACTCCAACCCCCCGCGAACCGACATGATCGCCATCCCATGCTGCCCGATCGGCCCGCTCAGCAGGATCGCGTCCCCCGCCGCCGCCCGCTTCGGATAAATCTCCACGCCGGGCTCGACCATCCCCACACCCGACGTCGTGATGAAAAGCTTGTCCCCTTTTCCCCGGTCGACGACTTTTGTGTCCCCCGTCACCAACATGACGCCCGCGCGCCGCGACGCCTCCTGCATGGAGCACGCCACCCGCCGCAGCGTCGACATGGGCAGTCCCTCTTCGATGATGAACGCCGCCGACAGATAGAGCGGGCGGGCGCCGCACATCGCCAGATCGTTCACCGTCCCGTTGACCGCCAGCGCGCCGATATCCCCGCCGGGGAAGATGATCGGATCGACCACATACCCATCGGTCGTAAACGCCATGCGGCCGCCGTTCACCGGGACAACCGCACCGTCATGTAACAACTCGAGAAATTCATTCCGGAATTGCGGCAGGAACAACCCGCGGATCATCTGTTGCGTGAGCCGCCCCCCGCCGCCGTGGCCGAGCAGGACGGTCTGGTCATTGCTGATCGGCATGGGGCAGGAAAGTCCCTGCCAGCCGTCGACGATTGATGGTGGTTTCATGATCGCTCCGTTACGATGTGGAGAGTGATTCGGCCGGGTGATCAGCCGACGGCGTGAACCTCCCAAACCGATAATAGGCCGCGCAGGCGCCCTCGGAAGAGACCATCGGCGCGCCCAGCGGATGCTCCGGCGTGCAGCGGCTCCCGAAGGCGGAACAGTCCTTGGGTTTCTTGACCCCCTGCAGCACGAGCCCCGCGATGCAGAGCGGCGACTCCTGCGTGTCGAGATCGGCCACCGCAAATCGCCGCTCGGCATCATAGTCGGCGAAGGGCTCGGTGAGGCGATAGCCGCTCCGGGGAATCGGGCCGATGCCGCGCCACTTTCGATCGGTCGGCTCGAACAGCTCCGCCAACAGCCGGCGCGCGGGAAGATTGCCTTCGCGTCGAACCGAGCGCGCATACTGATTTTCCACTTCCGCACGACCCTCCTCCAGCTGCCTCACCGCCAGATAGAGGCCTTGCAGAAGATCGACCGGCTCAAATCCCGTCACGACGATCGGGATCCGAAACCGATCGGCCAGGGGCAGATACTCCTCATACCCCATCACCGTGCAGACGTGGCCGGCGGCGAGCAATCCCTGCGTGGC
>JBGPUQ010000094.1:0-4843 GCA_041491185.1 Nitrospiria bacterium
TCGGGTGGTGGAGACGTTTGGGCGGATCGATATTCTGGTCAACAATGCGGCGGTCTTTCCCCGCACGCCGTGGGCCGCACTCGATGAGGCGGCCTGGGACGGGGTGATCGATACGAATCTCAAGGGGTCGTTTCTCGTGGCCAAGGCGGCGGGCGATCGGATGAAGGCGCAGGGGTCGGGGAAGATCGTCAACATTGCGGATTGGGCCGGGGAACGGCCGTACCGCGACTATCTGCCCTATTGTATTTCCAAGGCCGGGGTCATTGCGTTGACCAAAGCGCTGGCGTTGGAGCTGGCGCCTGACGTGCAAGTCAATGCGATCGCGCCGGGGCCGGTGATGCTGCCCGATGACATGAGCGCGCAGGAGCGGGCCGCCGTGATCGCCGCGACGCCGTTGCGCCGGATCGGCTCGCCGGACGATATTGCCAACGCCGTGCTCTTTCTGCTGGAGGGATCGGATTTCATCACCGGCGCCGTGCTGCCGGTCGACGGTGGGCGACTCATCGCCTGAAAGGATGCCCATGTATACGGTGACGAAGCAGGTCTTCTTTTGTTACGGCCACCGGCTGATGGATTACGACGGAAAGTGCCGGTATCCCCACGGTCACAACGGCAAGGTGGAGATCGAACTCTCTTCCGATCAACTCGACCCCAAGGGCATGGTCTACGATTTTTCGGACATCGGGCGGGTGATCAAGTCCTGGATCGACGCCAATCTCGATCACCGGATGCTGCTGCGCGGCGATGATCCGCTGGTCGTGGCGCTGGAGGAGCTTGGCGAGCCGGTCTACCTGATGACCCAGAATCCGACGGCGGAGGCGATTGCGCAGCTTATTTTCGAGCACGCCCAGCAGCAGGGATTTCCCGTATCGGAAGTCCGGCTCTGGGAGACCGACTCGTCCGTCGCGTCGTATCGCGGAGAAATGGGGTGACATACGCCGTCGGGTCGGCGATGCCCGTCGCGTGAAAGGCCCGGTGTCGCTCGGCGCATTTGTTGCAGCGGCCGCAATGGCGTCGGCCGATGGGTTGCAGACAGGAAAAGGTGAGGTGGAGCGGAAGATGAAGGGCGAGGCCGGTGCGAATAACCTCCGGTTTGGTCATGGCGCGATACGGAGCGAGAATGCGGCCGCGCCATCGGATGCCGGCGGAAAAGACGCGTTCCATCAGATGGAAAAATGCGGGGGTGCTATCCGGAAAGGGGTTGTGGCCGAGCGAGCCGAGGGCGATTTGTCCGATCCGTTGTTGCAGGCAGAGCAGCACCGCTTTCGTCAGCAAAATAATATTGCGGCCGGGCAGATAGACGTCTTCATCGGCGGAGTGGGCATCGGGAACACGGTGGTCGGTGGCGCGACTTTTAATGCGACCCTCAAGACTCCAATGCCGGCCGTAGACGTCGCGCATCGGCAGATCGATCACCGCCAGCGGCTGCACGGACGCGCGGCTGAGCGAAGAGAGGAATCGCTGCAGCCAGTAGCGTTCGGCGCGCTCCCATCGGAGGCCGTTTCGCACATAGATGGGAACGACCCGGTGGTGGCGGGCCAGATCGCCAAGCAGGACGGCGCTATCGAGGCCGCCGCTGACAAGCACGGCGATGGACGGATGTCGTCGAGGGCTCGCCATCAGGCGGGCATCGTACGTGAAGGGTGAATGGGCTGTCAAGACGCGGCCATCTGTTGTGTGAATTGAACCGAAGGGAGTGAGTGAATATGGACGCAGTGTCCGGTGGAATCCAGTGTGTGAAATGTGGGAAAAATAATCCGCCGATCACCGTCCCGGCCTATGGGGGAAAATTGGGCGATGAGATCAAGGCGAAGATTTGCAACGATTGTTGGAAGGTCTGGATGGACGAGTCGGTCAAGATCATCAACGAGCTGCGACTCAACATGGCCGATGCGGCGCATCGGAAACAGTTAACCGATGCCATGCGGCAGTATTTGAATCTGCCGCCCCCGTCTGAAGGGTGAGGATCGTGAGCGGAATACACGTACGGGCGATGGGGGTGATCAGGGGGAGATGAGCATCTCCCCCTGATTCTAAACAATGCCGACGATACTTGAGGCAGTACTAGCCCGCTATCCGGAGCCCATCGTCCATCGGCCGCTGGCGGACTATTTTCGCGAGAACGAGGCAGCGCGGCGCTTTGTCGATCTCTGTGCGGCCAGACGGTGGCCGGTCCGGGTCGATCATCTGACGGTTCGTTGTCTGGACATCGAGCGGCGGGCTGCGCCGTTCCTGGCGATCGGCTATGAGGATCGTCGGGAAATCGTGGACTACCCCGATCAGGGCTGGTGGGCAAAGGTCTACCGCAAGCCCGGCTATCCGGCGCTCTTTCTTGACCAGGCCTATCCAGACGAGCGCGGGAAAAAGAGTTTTCTCCCGGCGTGGGTGAAGCTCTTTGGAGAGGAGTGTTTTCACCATGTCGCGGTTCGTGTCGATGATATCGATGCGATGATGGCGGCGATGCAGGCGGAGGGGATTGAGTTTTCCGGCGCGATCGTCGGGGCCAAGGGGACGCGGCTGCGGCAGATCTTTACGGCGGCGGAGCAGCGAAAGGGCCAGGCCTATTCCGTGCTGGAGCTGGCCGAACGGAACGGCTATGAGGGTTTCGTGCCCGAGCAGGCCGACGGGTTGATGCAGGCGTCGGTGATGGTGAAAAAGAAGGGGAAAGTGGAGAGTGGATAGTGGAAGGTGAGAAACGGCGAAGGAGCAAAGAACGGACTAGGGCTCGTTGATTTTTATCCGGCCGGAGTAGCCGGACGAATAATCGTGAAAATAGTCGAGCGAGGCTTCCGGATATTTCCAGCAATAGTAGCCTTCCCCATTATCGAAATCGACCAGCCAGAGTCCTTTCGCCTCGCATCCGAGATCATGCATCGTTTCCGCCCATTGATTGATGATGGAGAAATAGTCCTGCTCCAATTCGGCGCGGCGTTTGGCGGCGCCTTTGAGCGCCGCCAGTTGAAACTCGACCACGGTCGCCGCGGCCACGGCTTTTTCGGTGAGCTGCTGGACTTTGGGCAGAAGCGCCTGGGCCTCTTCAAACGAGAAGGTCCGCTTTGGTGCCTGTCGCTGTCGTCGGTTGCGCTCGGCCATGTTGTCTCCTAATCAAGATATAATAACAACAAGCGGATTGTAACACAGGGGGAAAATTTGGTGCAACCGGTCAATGAGAAAGATGGATCGATGATGGGTCGATCGATCGTGGTCGAGGCGATCGATCTGACCAAGCAGTTCGATGACGTCACGGCGGTCGATCACGTCAGCTTTCAAATCGCCTCTGGCGAAATCGTCGGGCTGCTGGGTCCGAACGGGGCGGGCAAGACGACGATTCTGCAAATGCTGCTGGGGACGTTGCTGCCGACCTCGGGCCGCATCCGGATTCTCGGCATGGATCTGGCGTCGCACCGCGAGGAAATTTTACATCAGGTCAATTTTTCATCCACGTACATTTCGATGCCATCGTCGTTGACGGTGCGGGAGAATCTGATGGTCTTCGCCCGACTGTACGGCCTGTCGAAGCCCAAAGAGCGGGTCGAGACGGTGATGAAGATGTTCGAGATGGAGACGCTGCACGCCGCATCGGGCCGGGCCCTGTCGACGGGGCAATTGACGCGGGTCTGCCTGGCGAAGGCGTTTCTCAACGATCCGAAGGTGCTCTTTCTGGACGAGCCGACCGCCAGCCTCGACCCCGACATCGCCGACAAGACGCGGCGGCTGCTTCGGGAGACGCGCACGCAGCGGGGCACGACGATCTTTTACACCTCGCACAACATGCAGGAGATGGAAGAGCTCTGCGACCGGATCATCTTTCTGAACAAGGGACGGATCATCGCCATGGATACGCCGAAAGCGGTCATGGCGACCTACCGGCAGTCGAGCCTGGAAGAGCTCTTCCTGATGATCGCGCGGGAGAAACCATGAAATTCTATCGAGTGTGGGCGATCTTCACCCGCCATTTTTATCTCTACAAGCGGAGTTGGTCACGCTGGATGGCGATCTTTTACTGGCCGCTGATCGATCTGTTGGTCTGGGGATTTATCACCGTCTATCTGCAGCAGTATCTGACCTCGTTCGTCATGGCTTTTCTGGGCGCGTTGATTCTGTGGGATATTCTCTTCCGCTCGCAGCAGGGCATCTCGATCGCGTTTCTCGAAGAGGTCTGGTCGCGCAACCTGCTCAACCTGTTTGTCACGCCGCTGCGCCCGATCGAGTTTCTGATGGCCGCGATGCTGCTGGGGGGCTTCATGGTCTCGGTGGCGACCATCATCAGCGCCACGCTGGCGTGGTTCTTCTACTCGTTCAATGTGCTGGTGTTGGGGATCGCGCTGCTGCCGTTCGTGCTCAACCTGGTGGCGATGGGCTGGGCGATCGGCGTGGTGACGACGGCGATCATCCTGCGGTTCGGGCAACGGGCCGAGATCCTGGCGTGGGGTCTGACCTTTTTCTTCCAACCCATTTCCGCGGTCTTTTATCCCGTGAGCATCCTGCCCTGGTGGCTTCAACCGATCGCCAGGATGGTGCCCGCGACCCACGTGTTCGAGGGAATGCGCGAGGTGCTGACCCACGGCACCTTTCCGGTGAGAGCTCTGCTGTGGGCGACGGGGCTGAACGTGCTCTATCTGTCGGCCGCGTTTATGTTCTTTTATTGGATCTTCGGCCAGGTGAAGCGGCTCGGCCTGCTGCTCAAAGTGGGGGAGTAGTGGGAATGACGAGTGTCGAATGAAGGCATTTTCGAATGTCGATTTTCGATTGTCGAATGAAAAGCGAAGAGCTAAAGGAAGAACATCCATCTGATGAATGTTATAATGAATAAGTTGGCTGATGTTGTTTAAGGGGATCAAAA
>JBGPUQ010000095.1:0-4785 GCA_041491185.1 Nitrospiria bacterium
CGGCAGTCAATTGATTTCGATCCCGGTCTACAAGACGATCGCCAATGCGACGGCCAGACATCCGGAGATCAATACCAGCCTCGTCTATGTCGGGCCCGATCGGGCGTATGCGGCGACGCTGGAGGCGCTCAACGACGAACGCATCCGGTTGGTGTCGATGATCACCGAAGGCGTGCCGGAGAAGGACGCCAAGCTGTTGACGCAGGCCGCGCGTGAGCGCGGAAAGCTCTTCAACGGTCCCTCGGCGATCGGCATCGTCTCCGCCGGTGAATGCCGCCTGGGTGTGATCGGCGGGGCCTTCGACAATCTGGTGCTCAGCAAGCTCTACCGTCCCGGATCGTTCGGCGTGGTGACCAAATCCGGAGGGCTGTCCAACGAGATCATCTGGATGGCGTCCCAATTTGCCGACGGCATTACGACGGCCATCGGGATCGGCGGCGATGCCTTTCCCGGTTCCGATTACGTGACCTATCTGGAGCTCTTCGAGCAGGATTCGCAGACGAAGGCGGTCGTGATCGTCGGAGAGATGGGCGGGGACCTCGAGGAGCGGGCCGCGGAGTGGTACGGGAAGAAAAAACGGCGCATCAAGCTGATTGCGACCATCTCCGGTTTCTGCGCGGAAGTGCTCCCCAAGGGCATGAAGTTCGGCCATGCCGGGGCCAAGGAGGGTGCGCACGGCGAGGGAACGGCCCGGAGAAAAGTCGAACTCCTTCGGGAGGCGGGGGCGATCGTGCCGGAGACGTTCGGCAAGCTCGGTCCGGCGATCCAGCAGGTCTATGCCGAGTTGCTCAAGAAGGGCGTGGTCACGCCCCGGGAGGATGTCGACGCCGGGGCGCTGCCCAAATTGCCGAAGACGGTCGATGAGGCGATCAAAGAGGGCGAGGTCTTTGTCGAACCGCTGGTGAAGACGACCATCACCGACGATCGCGGCGACGAGCCGCTCTATGTCGGCTATCCGGCCTCCGAGCTGATCAATAAAGGCTACGGCATTCCGCATGTCATCGGCCTGCTGTGGGACAAACGGCTGCTCTCGGCGCAGGAAGCGGAGATCATCAAACGCATCATCATGCTGTCGGCGGACCACGGCCCGTGCGTGAGCGGCGCGCTGGCGACAATCCTCGGGGCGTCGGCCGGGATTCCGCTGGCGCAGTCGGTCGCGGCCGGGTTGTTGATGATCGGACCGCGATTCGGCGGCGCCGTCACCGATGCGGGAAAATATTTTTCCCATGCCGTCCAGCAGCGGATGACGCCGGACGCGTTCCTCGACTACATGAAGGCGAACGTCGGACCGGTGCCCGGTATCGGTCACCGGGTCAAGAGCGTGAAAAATCCCGACAAGCGGGTCAAGGAATTGGTCGGCTACGTGAAGAGTCTGGCAATTCCGACGCCTCATCTGGACTTCGCCCTGCAGGTGGAGAAACTGACCACCGCGAAGAAAGAGAATTTAATCCTCAATGTGGATGGCGCGATGGCGGCCATCCTGGTCGACCTGGGGTTCCCGATCGACAGTCTGAATGGGTTCTTTACGCTGTCCCGGACCATCGGATTTACCGGCCATTGGATCGATCAGAAACGGCAGGGGAGCCGTCTCATCCGGCTCTTCGACTATGTGGTGAATTACGCGGCGCCGAAGCGACGAGACGTGCCGCCGCTGAAGTAAAGGGTCCAGGGTCAGGGGTCCAGGGGCAAGGGTAAAGAGTACAAGCGTACGGCGATGAGGATTGCCAAGGGGAGATGAGCATCTTCCCTTGGCTTGAGCGAGTGCAGAGCACGAGCGGATAAAGCCAGGGCAAGCGACGGATACAATGAGCGCGACCGCAATCACAAAACAGCAGGCCTCTCCACTGGTCTCCGTGGAGATCATGGGCAAGCCGCAGCGGGTGCCGCAGGGGATCACCGTCCTGCAGGCGATGTGGTATGCCGGCCACGAGCTTATCCGCGGCGTCGGCTGTCTGGGCGGGACCTGCGGGGCGTGCGGCATCGTCTACCGCACCCGGGATACGTTTGAGTTGAAGAACGGTTTGGGCTGCCAGACGCTGGTCGAAGAGGGAATGTCGTTTTCCATGGTCTCCCACTTTGCCGCCGCACGGGCCAGCTACAAGATCGCCGAACTGAAGGATCCCAAAGAAGCGCTCTTTTCGCTCTATCCGGAAGCGGCCCGCTGCGTCAACTGCAATGCCTGCAACCGCGTCTGTCCGCAAGGCATCGACGTGCGCAGCAGTGTCTGGTGCGCCGTGTTCGGAAATTTCGACCAGGTGGCCGAATTGACGATGAGCTGCAATAATTGCGGCCTCTGTGTGATGCGCTGCCCGGCCGATATGGCGCCCAATCTGATCGCGCTCTACGCCCGTCGCGCCTACGGCGCCCATGAACTCAAGCCGCCGGAACGATTGACCCGGCGCATTGCGGAAATCAGCTCCGGCGCCTACCAGGCCGAATGGGAGCGAGTCCGGTTGTCGGATGATGCCGCGCTGGCGAAATAACGGGCCATTGCGTTTGATCGACCGGGCCTACCCCATGGATGCCTCCCAGGGATCCCAATGACCGATCTTGAGGCGGCGAAAGCCCTCGTCGACGCCGGCCGCCAGCAGCGACGTGAGCAGACGCCGGCCGCGCTGAGCCCCGAGGTCAAACAGGCGCTGCTTTCCACCTATCATCCCGATCACCGGCAGGATGCCTATCAGGTGTTGCGGGTCGGTCCCAACGCCGGAGACCGCACCGTTCGTGAATTGGCGGCGCTGCTGGAAGCGCGAAGCCCGCTGTCCGCGTCCGGTGATGCCGCATCGCTGTCGCTCGTCCCGCAGGAAAAAGCCGACGTCCTGATCATCGGTGGGGGCGGGGCGGGTGCCGCTGCCGCGATGGAGGCAAAGGCGGCCGGCGCGGATGTGATCTTGGCGACGAAATTGCGGTTGGGGGATGCGAACACCGTGATGGCGGAGGGCGGCATGCAGGCCGCCATCAATCCGGACGATTCGCCGATCCGCCATTTTACCGATACGCTCAAGGGCGGCCATTTTAAGAATGACAAGCAATTGTTGCGCATCCTGGTGGAAGAGGGGCCGTCGGCCGTCCTCTGGTTGATGCAGTTGGGCGTCCTGTTCGACCGGGATGAACACGGCGACCTCAAGCTTCGGAGCGGCGGCGGCACGAGCGTCGCCAGGATTTTGACCTGCCGCGATTACACCGGCCTGGAGATGATGCGGGTCCTCAAGGATGCCGTGATCAACGAGAAGATCCGGCAGCTCGAGTATTCGCCGGCCGTCGAACTGCTCAGCGGCGACGACGGGGCCTGCGTGGGCGCGGTGCTCAAAAATCTGGACAACAACCGGTATCTCGTCGTGCAGGCCAAGGTCGTCATCCTGGCCACGGGCGGGAGCGGCCGGCTGCATATCCAGGGCTTTCCGACCAGCAATCATTTCGGCGCGACCGGCGACGGCCTGGCGCTGGCCTATCGGCTCGGCGCGAAGCTGCTCTACATCGATACGTTTCAGTACCATCCCACCGGATCGGTCTACCCCGAGCCGATGGCGGGTCTGCTGGTGACCGAGGCGCTTCGATCGGCCGGCGCCCAGCTGGTCAATGCCAAGGGCGATCGATTTGTGAGCGAGATGGAAACGCGGGATGTGGTGGCGGCCGCCGTCATCCGGGAATGTCGGGAGGGGCGGGGGGTTCAGACGCCGGCCGGCCGGAGCGGAGTTTGGCTGGATATTCCGATCGTCGATCAGATCAACGGCGAGGGAACGATCGAGAAGCGCTTTCCCAATATGCTCAGACTCTTTTCCCGGTACAAGATCGATATTCGAACAGAGCCGGTCCTGATCTATCCGACGCTCCACTACCAGAACGGCGGGATTCACGTCGACGACCGCAGCCGTTCCACGGTGAAGAACCTGCTGGTGGCGGGAGAGGCGTCCGGCGGGCTCCATGGGCGAAACCGGCTCATGGGCAACTCCCTGCTGGATATCATCGTCTTCGGCCGCCGGGCGGGACAGACCGCCGCCGAGATGGCGAAGTCGATCGATTGGTCGGCGCCGACCGTTCACCATCTGCGGCGGTTCGATGCCGAACTGAGCAAGGCCGGACTGCACCCCGAGATGACCTCCCCGATGCTCTTTCCGGATTATGTCCGGAAAGCCGAAACCACGACCTCCTAACGAGTCCGGAGCCATCCATGAACGTCCATGAATACCAGGCCAAGGCGTTATTTGCGCAGCATGGAATCCCGGTGCCTCGAGGGAAATGCGCCGTGACGCCGGAAGAGGCGGCCGCGGTGGCTCAAGAGTTGGCGACGCAGCCGGTGGTGGTGAAGGCGCAGATTCATGCCGGCGGGCGCGGGAAGGCGGGCGGCGTGAAGCTGGCCAAGAGCGCCGACGAGGCGGCGGCCATTGCCCGGGCCTTATTGGGCCGGCCGTTGGTGACCCATCAAACGGGGCCGCAGGGTCGCGTGGTCAAAAAAGTTCTCGTTGAAGAAGGGCTGGCGATCGGCAAAGAGCTCTATCTGAGTCTCCTGATCGATCGCACGGCCGGCCGCCCCGTGATCGTTGCGAGTCGCGAAGGGGGCATGGAGATCGAAGAGGTGGCGGCCCATCATCCGGAAAAGATCTTCACACTGCTGATCGATCCGGTGGCCGGCATCCAACCCTTTCATGCCAGATCGCTGGGATTCCGGTTGGGGTTGACGGCCGAACAGATCGCGCCGTTTCACCGATTGCTGACCGGTCTCTATCGGCTGCTGAGCGAAGAGGGCGCGTCTCAGGTGGAGATCAATCCCCTGGTGGTGACCAC
>JBGPUQ010000096.1:0-4784 GCA_041491185.1 Nitrospiria bacterium
CTCAGGGACGGACATCCGCTAACATCATCGATCGCCGGCGCCGATATTCAGTACGACCGCGCCGGCCGCAGCTATGTGGCGGTCGATCGGGGGCGGATGTACCGGCTCATCACGGATCCGGGCGGCTATGGGCGGCACCGCGTCCAGCTCCAGATACGGGAAAAGGGGCTTGAGGTCTATACGTTGACCTTCGGATGAGCGCCAGCTCCACGAAAGGCCAGATCCGCGAAAGGAATGATGTGATGCCGGGAACACGAATCGTCTCTGCGATGATCATGGGCCTCCTCCTGTTGCCGATCGCAGGGGCACTGACGGCCGCGTCGGCCGCCCCCCTCTTTGAGACTCAGGACGATCGGGCCGCGCAGGACGATCTGCGACGGCTTGGAAACGCCGAGCAACGCTACTGGACCGACCACGGCACCTACATCATCGCCTTCCAGGAACTGAGCCCCGCTCCGTTTGAACCGACGCCGACGGTCTATGTGCAGGTTGAACACGCCGATGCGAAGAGTTTTCGCGCCGTGGCCATGCCGCGGTCATCCACCACGGCGAGGGTGTTCGTCCTTGAGGCCAAGGACGGTCACGGCACCGTCATCGAACTGGGTGACGATCAAGCCACGGACTACATCTTGGGGGCATTGAAAAAAATTCGCGCGGATCAAATGACCAAGCTGACGCTGGCCATGGTCATGACGTTGGCCGTGCTCGGACTCCTCATCTATGGGATCATCCTGCACCGAAAGATCGGGGCGGGCCGATGGATGGCGTCGCCCCCCTATTTTTTGGGGCTGATTCCCCTCTATGTCACGTTGATGCTCTCCACCTACGTCGATGCCCATACCTATATCGGCCCGCTGGTGCTGGTCATGGCGGGCATGGGCGCCCTCGCGGCCTTCGTCAGCATCGGCTGGGGAACGGTGGCCCTCTGGCAACTGGTCACCCAGGATGAGGGATTCCATCTGCGCCGGCTCGCGCTGGTTGGCGTGCTCTGTTCGGTACTCGGCATCGTCAGCCCGTTCTACACGTTCTACCCCAACCTTCCCTTCATCGGCGAGTTCACAAACCGCCCGGACGCTCACCGGCTGCTTCCGCCGTAACGATGAACATGACCGACGCGTCTGTGATCACCACCCACCCGCACCATCGTCGTCCCTCGAAGGGGATGGGCATCGCGCTGATGGTATTCGGCCTCTTGCTGTTGCTGACCTGGGGATTTCGCCTCTACATTTTGTTCCTCACGGCGCCGGGTGACCCGTCGATTCTCAGCCATAGTCTGATCGCCGTGGTCTCCCTGGGGAGTGCGGCCCTGTTGCTCGCTCTCGGGATTCAGGCCTTTCGACGGGGAGCACGGGAGCGCGACCCGGTCTGGCTGGCCGTCATCGCGGTCTGGATCACCGGGGTCGGGCTGCATCGCCTCTTCGACCTGCTGCGGTCGCCGGGAGAGGATCCGAACCCGCGCGCCCATCTGCACCTTGCGCTGCTGTTTCTCGTGATGGGCGTGATTCTGATGGGCATGGCCTGGGCGGGAAGACGCCGCGGCCGGCTGCAGACGCGGTCGGGCGGGCCCCCCCCGAGTGACGCCGACTGATCGGACATCCTGACCCCATGGAAGACGCGGCTTCGCCAACACGCTCCGCATCCTCCCTGCCTCCCGGCATCGAAAAATGGGTCTGGAAGCTCTTCACCGGGGATGCCTATCCCTATATCACACGAACGATCAAACACCGCACCGGGTTGGCCCCGACCGAGACGGAACTGCGGGAACAGTTCACCGAGGTCTATACCCATTCCACCGTGAAGATCATGGTGATGGAGCTCGTCGGCGCCATCCTGGAGTTCCAGGATCTTGCCGTGCACCCGTACGGCTCGGCCGAGTTTTCCGCCTTGATGGCCGATCCCATCGGCTCGCTGTCCCGCACCTACGGCGGAGGTAAATTCAAGCTGAGTTTTTATTACGGCGACCAGTTTGTGGCCACGCAAAACTTCAAGGTTGCGGGCCTCCCGAAATGGAACATGAACAAGTGCCTCACCTCGCTCATCCACTCGATGGTGCGGCAGGATCAGGCGACACCGTCACCGGCGTCGACATGGGAGCAACTGATCGGCAATCTGTTCACACGCCACCGGATCACCGCACCATCCGGCACGATGGAAAAATCCCAGCTGCTGCAGTTGATACGCCTCACGGCCGGAAACCAATATGAAGATTATTTCTCCCTGCTTCTCAACGGTCCCGACCATCAACCCGTGGTCGACGCGCTCCTGCTTCGGCTGAAAGCGCTCTATCATTCATAGATGCCCCCACCTAAAGGGCGGGGTCCTCTGGCTCACGTCGCCCTGGGCATCTGCCCAGCGAGCAAGGCGAGCGAGAGGGGGAGGCTCCATGCCGCCTGAGGCGGATGCTTGTACCGAGAATCGAACGTGGCCTCTCACGTTCGTTCGAGGTAAAGGGGGCGACACAAGCTCCCTACAATAGATCACCGGGCGCCTCTTGCCGGTGTCACGGCACGCCGGACGAGGATGGCGGGGTTATGACGACGAACGGGGGGCTGGCTGTTTCGGGGAGAGCGTGTGCGGCTGGGCGTCCGGAGCTGAGAGCGTCTGAACATAGGTGACGACATACCAGGCGTCTTCTTCGGTGATCACCTGCGGCGCATAGGCAAACATGGAACTGCCGGGGCTGCCATGGGTCACGACCCAGTAGAGTTCGCCGTCGGTTCTGAGTCCATGGAACTTCGGGTCGGTGAAATTTCGAGGCGACGGAAACAATCCGACACCGGCCGGGCCATCGCCCTTTCCCTCCGGGCCGTGGCAGGTGTAGCAGGCCCCGGTACCGATCCCGGTACCGGTGAAAATGTGTTTCCCCCTGGCCAGATTTTCAGGTGTCGGCTGCACCGGATTTTTTAGCGACCGCGCCGCCGTGAGAAACTCCACCGGCACCCTGGGGATGGAAATATCGATGGCCTGCTGCGAGGCAGGGTTGGCACTATTGGTGCTGCGAACCGTCGTTGAGGTCAGGAGCAACGTGATCGCGTAGAAGATCACCAGAATCGTACCCAAGGCAATGATCGTCTGCTTCATGCCCCTGCTCTCCTCAGCATCACATCGTTGACGCCATGGGTACTATACTAAACTTCCTTCATGGAGACAACGCCAACCCGTCACAAACACGAAGGGCCGCTTCCAAGGAAGCGGCCCTTCCGCCATTCATCATCGACAATGATTCAATCAGCCATCATCCGTCAATTTACTTTTTCTTTGACGTGGTGTGACCCTTGCCATTGCCGTTGTGCAGGTTCTTCGCTTTTCGGATCACCCACCATTGAATCCCGACCATGGCAAACACGGCAATCGGCGGGTAGATAAAGACCGAGCGAGGCACCGGCGGCTGGAGGATCAGGTAGTACCACGCGGAGACCGCCTTCCGTCCTCCGGCCTCCCCATTGTCACCATCCCAGGCTTGAAACGCGATTGGAATATATTTCCCCGCCTGAAACTGGACATCGTTCGCTTTATCCGAGGTGGTCAACGCCCGCTTGATAATGACGCGCCACACCCCATCCTTAAACGTCGCCCCATCAGCCTTCAGAATGCTGTCACCCCGCGGCTCAACCTTGTCGATCCCATGACCGGTATAGGCCACCGTCTTCCCATTGCTCTCCCACTTCCAGAGATCAACCGCTTTTTTGGGATCGCCATCGATGAAGAACGGCCGCTCCGGTGGAACGAGCTTTTCCCATTCCGCCGGGAATTGAATCGCCACCGCGTCATCATAGATCACCGGCTGCGGGAAGCTCTTCCAGTCCGTCGGGTAGACGGTTGGCATCACCTGTTCGAAGACCATCTTGTTCGCATAGTAGGCCACCGGGATGGTCAGATCGGCCACATTCATGGGGGGCGGCAAATTTCCCCCCTGGGCATGGCTTTCCTGCCGGTCGTCCCACTCAAGCAAAATCGCGATTTCATCTTTATTGTAAATGGATTTTACCCAGACGCTGTCGATCCGACGGTTAAAATTCTGCGGCTTTCTCGTAATCTGCCCGCCAAGACCGATAAACCGGCTCTCTTGCTTATCCCACTTTTTATCATCAACCGTCGTCGGCAACGGACCATCCGTAAACTGTGAGGTCACCACAAAATTGATCACCGGCTTCATCGTCAACGGATCGATTTTCAGCGCTTTGCCATTATTAGTCTTTGGACAGAAGTTGATCACAAAGTTGGCCACATCCCATCGCTCTTGAACCGAGAGAAGATCGATAAACGAAGGCATGGGCGTCCCGTTCAAGCCGGTCGACACTTCACGGAACACGGTTTTCGGATTGTACGGGTCACGGCGGTTCCCTCGAAAGTCCCAACATTTGTGCAGATCCGCCGGGAAAATCGGGAATCCCCAATCGTCCTTTTGAGTCAAATTACCGTTTCCCCGCCCGTCCTGGCCATGGCACTCCACACACTTGCCCTTCTTCAAAAAGACCTCTTCGCCCCGCTTAATGCTTTCGGGAGAGCTCGACACCTGTCCGTCAAAGCTGATCACATGGAACTCTTCATCGGCATCCTGGAAATTACGCTCTTTGACCAGCTTGGTCTTCACAAACGCGATCACATTTCGCCGCTGCTCGTCGGACAGAATTCCATCCCAGGAGGGCATGGCCGAGCCCGGCAGGCCATTGGTCACCGTCAAAAAGAGATCCTCATCGGTCGGAAGCTCACCGCTCGCCGTGGTCCTGACCTTGAATGTGCCCTGGTTGAAGTTTCTCGGCCGTGGCCAGAGTCGAAGCGCC
>JBGPUQ010000097.1:0-4773 GCA_041491185.1 Nitrospiria bacterium
CCGAACACGGCGCGCTGCAGGCCATCCCAGAAGCGATGGCGGGCGGTCAGTGATCGCAACACGCCGTCCCGGATCGCGCCCCGCGATTCGTCGGTGCCGGTGTAGCGCTCGAGCAGCTGGTTGAAGACCTTGGCGTGTTCTTTGTCTTCGGCGATGTGCAGCGTGAAGTAGGCGATCTCCTGCTCCGACAGTCCGCCGGCGCGGCGGAGCCCCTCGACCAGATAGGTGAACATCGTCGGGATCGAAAACTCATGGCCGGGGCCGATGGCGCCCAGGGCCGAGAGGAAGTGGCCCGACCGGGTCAGCTCCAGGTGAAACTCGATGAAGGCCGCAGTTTCCGGCAGCACGGCCACACGGCCCCACTCGGCGTCGTCCAGCCGCAGCGCCTTGAGAAAGTTGCGGTACATCGCCGGGTGGCTGTTGAAGATCGTGTGCTGGCCGAACTCGTCGTCGAAGACGGTTCGGAAGAGCTGCGCCGCGTCCGGGTCGGGCAGCCGCGGCAGCAGGTTGGTCATATAGGTCGTGAAGACCTTGACCAGCTGATAGTGCTGCAGACCGAAGGCGCGGATCTGCTCGACCGTCAAGGGCCCGGCGGCGAACCGGCGCAGAAAGGGATGATGAACGGCGGGATGGGTGGCGATCTCCTCTTCAAGCGTCGTGAGATAGGCGACTGTGGCCATGGTGGCTTATAATCCCATGCTCATGAATTTTTCTTTCGCTTCGTCCATCAGGGTGGCGGTCACCGTGCTGAGACCGCGATCTCTGGCGATCCGCTCGATCTCCTTGCGCGCCATCGGCCGGACGAAGGAGGGGATATTGTCCAGCCGCCGCTCCGCCTCGGGTTCCCAGCCCATCTCCGTCGGAGCGTTTTTCGACGCTTCCATGACGGCCGGGGTGATCAGCGTGATGCCGTTGCTGCGCGCGTAGTTCTCCACGCTGGTCTGGAGTATCGGCTTCACGAAGGTCGGGACCTTCTCCATCCGCTCCAGCGCCTCGCGCGACCATTCCATCTTCGCCCCCGGTTGTTGCATGCCGGCCACCATCGAGGAGAAGGGGCATGTCCCGCCGGAACCGGCGCTGCTCGCCATGGAGGGCGCGGCCGCGGCGGCTGTGGCCGTGGCCGGATCCTTGAGCGTCTCGCGCGTGAGTTCCATTGGTCCGGCCGGCTCGGTCCGGCCGCCGAGCTTCACGCCCAGCGCCTGCACCATGCTCGTCTCGCCGGGATTTGTCACCATCGAGAATCGCGAGCCGCATTCGGGACATTCGAATGTGATTCCCAGCGACGCCTCGGCGGGGCTTTCGAGCTTTTCAAAGAGCATAAAGGTTTCACACTTGCGGCAGACGAATTTCATTTGTGGCTCCTTTCAGTCTGTTATAAACGCGCGGCCAAGAGTTTTTTGAACTCAAGAATCTGAATCAATCGTTCCGAAATCTCGGTAAAACGGCGGACCGAGGGCTGGTGCTCATCCAACAACGGCTCGCCCCGATCGGCCGCCGCTCCCAACGCGCGGTCGAACGGCACGCGGCCCAGGAAGGGAACCTCCATCTCCCGGGCGATCAGTTCCGCATCGCCGGTAAAGAGCGGCTCTTCCTCGCCGCAACGGCGACAGACGACCCCGCTCATATTCTCGACCAAGCCCAGGACTTTGATGCCGAGGTCCCGGGCGTAGCTGATCGATTTTTTGACCACCTGCGTCGCCACTTCGGACGGAATGGTGACGATGACGGCGCCGTCGAGCTCGGGGAGGTAGCCCGCGATGACGGGCGGTTTGTCGGCCGCCGCCCCCGGCGGCAGATCGGCAAAGAGATAATCGAGCTCACCCCAGGCGATGTCGGACAAAAATTCCCGAATCGCACCCATCTCCTGCAAGCCCAGCCAGACGGGCGAGAGTTCCATCGGCCCTTTCCAGCGGATCGGGGCGTCCGGTTGGAGCAGAAACTCCATCGAGGCGATCTTCATGCCCAACGGCCCGGTCGGCGGAATGGCGCCATCGCTGGTAAAGGTAAACTGCCGGCCTTTGAGTCCCAGCATCGCCGGCACGCACGGCCCGTTGAGATCGACATCCAGGATGCCGACGGTGTGGCCGGCCCGCGCGAAGGCCAGGGCAAGGTTGACCGTGGTCATGCTCTTGCCGACGCCTCCCTTGCCGCTCATCACCAGGATCTTTCGCTTGATCCGGCCCATCCGCAGCTTGACCTGGAGCAGTTGATCGACGATCTGTGTCTGGACCTTGGCGTCATCGCTGTAGCGGATCTGCCCGAGAATCGTTTTGAGATCTTTCTCCTCAGCCATGGTGCGGTCCTTATTTTTTGGTGTCCAATGATGGGGGCTTGGGCGTTCCATCGGCTTTGAGGTAGGCGCGGAAGCGGCCCATCAGCTCTTCACCGAGGTTGCCGATCGGCCCCTTTTTACTGACGTAGTTGCGGATCTCGTCCATGCGTTTGGAGGCTTCGGTATTGCCCTGAAGCCGTTTGACCTTCTCCTTGGCCGTATCAAAGGCGTCGAACGTCAGCTCCCGATAACCGAGGCTGCGGATCCGCATCACCGCCCGCATCATCGCCTCGTTGCGAAAGGTGGTCAGGAGGTCGGAGGTGATCAGATCGACCTTGGCCTTGCGTGCTTTTCGCTCGGCCGCCTTTTTAATCCCGCTGCGCACAAAATCGGGCGCCGTCTGCAGTCGCGCCCAGGCCTCATCGCTCCATTTCACCTGGCTCAACGGCGCATCCCAGATGTCGGTCAGGACGGCCGGGGTGATCTCCGTGACGCCACGCTCCCTGGCCAGCTCCTCCACATCGTGGCGGAGCATGCCGGCGACGAAGTCCCGGGCGATCTCGGGCGACTGCTCGACTTTCTTGGCCAGCCGACCCAGTGCGTCCATCGTCCAGGGGAGGGTTGATTTCGGTCCGTCATCACCGATCACGCCCAGCGCTTCGATCTTGGCAAAGAGTGCGGTATTGACCTCCAGATGGCCGCCGTCCCGCGCCACTTCCTCGGCGATCCGCTTGATCATCCCGCGCATGAACTCCGGCACGGTTTCGAGCCGTTCCTTCGCTTCCTGGGTCCAGGGCAGCTCGCCCTTTTGAAGCTTGTCGGCGGCCTCTTGAAGCCCGGCCGATCCCCCCATCGAACCCATCATCTGGTTTTTCCATGCGGCCAGGAGTTCCCCCGTGATCTCGGTGTGGCCCAGCTCCCGGGCCTTCTTCTCGGCCAGTTTGCGGACCATGCCTTGAAGGAAGAGGGGGGCGCGCTTGACGCTCTCCTGGGCTTCCGGGGTCCAATGGATCGTATCGGTGTGACTCATGGGTAGACGGGGCTTCTCCGCCCGGTGGCGGAATGGGTCATTCTAATAAAACCCCCGTCGGGAGTCAACTAGCTCAGAGGGGGTATACGGCCGTCAATCTTCAGGGGAATGGAGTCTGAAATGGCTGGAAACGAAGAGGGATAGGCCCCACGATATTTTTCATGTACAATGCACAAGATCATGACTACCCGGACGAAGCTTTACTGGGTTGCAGTCCTCTATTTTGCCGAAGGGTTCCCGCTGGGTCTCGTCTCCGATTTTCTCCCGGTCTATTTCCGGCAACATTCGATCAGCCTCAGGGAGATCGGCCTGCTGAGCCTGATCGGGCTGCCCTGGACGTTGAAATTCCTGTGGGCGCCTGCGATCGACCTGTGGGGCGAGCGCAAACGCTGGATGATCGCCTGCCAGATCGGGATTGCCCTGACGCTGATGGCGATTCCACTCTTTGACCCGACTCAGATGCATCTGGCCCTCTGGGCGCTGCTGCTGTGCCTGCCGCTCTTTTCCGCCACCCAGGATGTCGCAATCGACGCCTACACGATCGAGCTGATGCAGCCGCACGAAATGGGGCGGGCCAACGGCGTGCGCATGGCCGCCTACCGCGTGGCGCTGATGAGCATGGGGGGGTTGCTGGCCGTCGCCGGCTGGATGGAATGGTACGCCGGATTTGTCGTCGGCGCCCTCTGCATGGCGTTGACGGCCGTGATCTGCGCGCGGGCCGATGACCGGCTGACCGGCCGAGTGCGGACGCCCAGTTCGCTGGGCCTCAAAGAACGGGCGATCGAAGTGACGCTGGGCGCGTTTCGGCAGTTCTCCGCCAAGCCCGGTTTTCTCTTCGTGATGCTCTTTATCCTGCTCTTCAAGCTGGGGGATATGGCAATGGGGCCGATGATCAAACCCTTCTGGGTTGATCGGGGCTTCACGACGGCCCAAATCGGGCTGGTGTCGGTGACGATCGGCGTGGCCATGACCACCATCGGCGCCTTGCTGGGCGGATTTCTCACCGATCGCTGGGGGATCTTTAAAGCCCTCTGGATTTTGGGGCTGGCACAGGCGGGTTCAAACCTGCTCTATGCGCTCGCCGCGGCGCTGCCGACCTCGGTGCCGCTGATCTATTCCGCCTCGATTGTCGAATCTTTCACCGGCGGGTTGGGCACCGGCCCCTTTCTGGCCTTTTTAATGAGCATCTGCGACAAGAAACATGCGGCGACCCAGTATGCGTTGCTGAGCGCCCTCTTCGGACTGACGCGGGTGATCTCCGGCAGCGGCTCCGGCTTCGCCGTCGAGCAGATGGGCTATGGTTTCTATTTTCTGCTGACGTTTTTCCTTGCCTTCCCCGCCTATCTGCTCCTGCCATGGGTGAAACAATGGAGCGCAAGCAAGCCATAACGACTCGTGATGATTAGAGGTTACAGTTCCTGGACAGATTGGCCCCCCACTGCTATAGTTTTCCACGACCATGGCGAAGAAA
>JBGPUQ010000098.1:0-4745 GCA_041491185.1 Nitrospiria bacterium
GGCGGGCCAGGCGATGTGGACGCTGGAAGAGTTGGACCGGCTGTGGGAACAGGCGAAGCTTGAGAATAAAGGGTGAAGGGGTCTCGGATGTACGCGCGTACGGACGATGGGGGTGGTCAGGGGGAGCCGAGCATCTCCCCCTGACTCTAATGACTGCACAGCACGAGCGGAATGGTTTGCTTGCGCGATGACGGTGCATCTCGTATACTGAAGGGAAAGAACACTGAAGATGACCCCGGTTCCCTCGGCGGGTGAGAACGCTCGGGGTGGAAGAAGATTTATGCGCACGCGTGTACGCGAGTTGAGGAACGGTGTTCCGTCGAAGACGGAGGGCCAGGGATTCTTCAACGACGGGACGCGCGGCATTCGTCAGGGTGTCTGATGCCGGTCTATTCTTGCCGTGTCGCCCGGTCGGATGGGACCGTCAGCATCGAGCGGATCGAAGCCGAGGATGCGGACCGGGCCAAAGCCAGGCTCCAAGAACTCGGTTATCTGATCTTTTCCATTCGTCCTCGGTTGACCGATTGGGCCTCCCTCTTTCGGCGACGCAGCCACCGTTTCGGGCCGCAGGATTTTTTGGTGTTCAACCAGGAGCTGTCGGCGCTCTTGAAAGCGGGAGTTCCTATTCTCAAGGCCATGGATCTGTTGATTGATCGGGCTGGCCACGATGGATTTCAACAAACCATCCGGGCCGTGCGGGATCGGGTGAAAGGCGGAGCGGCGCTTTCCGAAGCCATGGGGCAGTTCCCGCAGTACTTTCCGGAACTCTACGTGGCGTCGCTGCGCTCGGGCGAGCAGACCGGCAATATTGTGGAGATGGTCTCCCGGTACATGATATTCCTTCGCCGGATGATTGCGGTTCGAGGGAAGATCCGGTCGGCCATGACCTATCCGCTCTTTCTGATTACCATCGGTGTCGGTGTGATTGCGTTTTTGATGCTGTACGTTGTGCCCAGTTTTTCGGAGGTGTACCGCGATGCCAAGGTTGAGCTTCCACTCCTGACGCGGGGGCTGCTGGCATTGGTCGGTCTGGTTCGGCACCAGTTGGTCTGGTTGGTCGGTGGCGTGGCGACGGTGGCCATCGCGGTTCGATTATTCGTGACGGGGCAACGACCACGCGAGTGGATCGACCGCTGGATTTTGTATCTTCCAGTCATCGGTGAAAGCATTCGAATGCATCACGTGATCGGGCTCACTCGAACGTTGTCCACCACGCTGTCGGGGGGAATTCCCCTCGTACCCGCGTTGCAGATGGTGCAGGCGTCGATGACCAACCGCTTGTTTGCCGACCGGGTGGCGCAGGTGACCGACGAGGTGACGAGCGGCAGCGGATTGGCCCAGGCGATGGGGCGCGCCAATTTGCTGCCCCGGATGTCGGTCGAAATGGTGGAAATCGGAGAGACGGCGGGGGCGCTTCCGGAAATGCTGGCCGAAATAGCGGAATTTCATGAGGGAGAGCTGGATCGGTTGCTGCAGCGCTTGATGACGTGGATTGAACCGGTGGTGTTGATCATCATGGGCGGGGTGGTGGCGCTGATTGTGATTGCGATGTACTTGCCGATTTTCTATTTGGCCGGGACGATTCGTTGAGCGGATGCGGGACATACGATGACTGAGCGGCGGGCGGTGGGAAAATTGACTGAAACGCAAATCACCAATCGATCTCGGCGCAAACCGCGATTGGGGGATCTCCTGGTTGGCCTTGGGTTTGTCACCATGGAGCAGGTGGAAGCCGCACGCGGTCGACAACGCGAACCGTCGGCGACGGGCGGACCGGATGGGCCCAACGACGCCGATGGCACGGATGGCCTGCGGCTCGGAGAGGTATTGATGAAAGATGGGGTGCTGAGCGAGGAACACTTGGCCCAGGCGCTGGCCCAGCAATTCCGCGTGGCGTACCAACCGCTGGAACGTCACCGATTCAATCCGGCCGATTTTCATTGGATCTCCGTCGAGTCGATGTACCGCTACCCGTTCGTGCCCTATGAGGAATCCGAGGGGAGCCTGACGATTGTCGTGAGTGATCCCACGAATATCCGGGCGCTGGACGAACTGGAGTTGCTCCTGAAACGACGACTGCGGTTGATGGTGTCGACGCGGAGCGCCATTTTGGATGTTCTCAAGCGCAGTGAGAGCTCGTCTCAAGTGCTCAAAAAGGTCGGTGCCGATCTTGGCGCCGTCATCATCAGGGAGGATGAGGCGGGTGAGGAAGTGCTGTCGGTTGAGAAGATCACCAAAGACACGAGCCCGGTGATCCGCTTGGTCGACTCGATGATGTTCAATGCGCTCCAGCGCCGGGCGAGCGACATCCATATTGAAGCGACGGACCGGTCGGTGGCCATCAAATACCGGATCGATGGTGTGCTCTATCCCGCGATGGCGCCGCTGGATATTCAACTACAGTCGGCGTTGATCTCACGGATCAAGGTGATGTCGGATCTGGATATTGCTGAGAAGCGGGTTCCCCAGGATGGACGGTTCAAGTTGCGGCTCGAAGATCGCAAGGTTGATTTTCGCGTGTCGATTCTCCCCAGTATTTTCGGCGAGGATGTGGTGATCCGGATTCTGGACAAGGAATACATCACGGCCGGGGTGAATGAATTACGCTTGGACCGGTTGGGATTCAATCCGGTTGATCTCCAGCGGTTCCGTCGTTCCATCATTGAGCCCTATGGCATGGTGTTGGTCACGGGGCCGACCGGAAGCGGCAAGACGACGACACTCTACGCTGCAATCAGCGAAATTAACACGCAGGAAGACAAGATCATTACCATTGAAGACCCGGTGGAATATCAGCTGCCCGGCGTGGTGCAGATTCCGGTGAATGAAAAGAAAGGGCTGACGTTTGCGCGAGGATTGCGATCGATTCTCCGCCACGACCCCGACAAGATCATGGTCGGGGAGATTCGAGATTCGGAAACGGCGCAGATTGCGATCCAGTCCGCGTTGACGGGCCACCTCGTGTTTACGACCGTCCATGCCAATAATGCGTTTGACGTCATCGGTCGATTTGTAAACATGGGCATCGAGCCCTATAATTTTGTCTCTTCTCTGAATTGCATCCTCGCGCAGCGGCTGGTGCGGGGCATTTGTCAGAATTGCCGGGAACCGGTGACGATCAGCCGGGAACAGTGCGAGGCCGCTGGCCTGAGCGAAGCCGTACGCAAGGACGCCGTCTTCTATCAGGGGCGCGGTTGCCACGAGTGCAACGGCACCGGCCACCGAGGCCGCCGCGCGATCACGGAGTTTCTTGATCTCAGCGATACGATCCGCGAGATGATTCTGGGCCGTCGGCCCTCGTCAGAACTCAGAAAGCAGGCCATGACCGAAGGGATGACCACCTTGCGCCAGGCCGGAGTGGAAAAAGTGCTGCAGGGAGAGACCACGCTGAGGGAGATCAACCGCGTGACCTTTATTGAGTCGACGTGATGGCGTTGGCCGAGCTCCTTATGCGCACGACCCGACGTGTCCGTGGGTGGTGGACGGTGGCTCCTGATGTGGGCGTCTATATCGGGACCGGTTATCTGTCGGTGGCTGCGGTTGAATCCGTGGCGGGCGGCTATCGGCTGCTGACGGCGGCGGTGGAAACCCTGCCCGACGGCATCGTGGTGCCCTCGCCGGTCGAGCCGAATATCCGTCAACCACAGGCGGTGATCGATCGATTAAAAGCGGCTCGAGCAGCGTCTCATGGACTCCGGGAGGTGGCGATCAGCTTGCCCGATCCCACGGTTCGGGTGGCGATTCTCGATCTGGCCCGACTTCCCGCCCGTCGGACCGATCGTGAGGCGCTCTTTCAATACCATTTCGAACAGCTGTTTTTGAATACATTGGGCCGGTGTCGCTTTGCGTTTCAGCGGTTGATGCCGTTACCGTCGGGGCGGGAACGCGTCCTGGTTGCCGCCATCAAGGAGGAGATCCTTGAAGAGTATGAGTCCGTGGTGCGGGCGGCCGGTTTGTTGCCGGCCGTCGTCGATATTTCGGCGTTTCATCTCTATAATCTCTACGAAGAACAGATCGCGGCGTCGCTGTCATCGGCGCCATGTGCCCTCTTTCTCAATATGTTCGACCGAAACTTCACCATTATCCTGGTCGATCAGCATGGACCGCGCTCCATCCGAACCAAGGCCGTTCACACCACCATGACGGAGGCCGAGTTGATGGCCCGCATGATGACGGAAATCGATTCCTCCATTCAATCGGCGCAGCCATCCCACACCTCCTCTCAGGCATCCCCCCTCCAAACATCCGATGACGAGTTGCAACCAGTGGCCCGTCTCTTTGTGTTCAGTGATCGGCCGCTGCATGATCTCGATCGGGAAATCAGCGCGGCCTACCAGATGGAGACCACCAGATTGCGAAGTAACGGTCATGCCGAAATGCCCGGATCCGGACAGGCCGTGATCGTTCCCATCGATGGCGATGACAGCGATCGCCCCGCGGTGACCACCGCCTTCGCGGCCGCGGTCGGGCGCCCCAGTGCTCGGTCATGAGGATGGGGTTCGTGCCATGAAGTTTTCGATCAACCTGGCGTCGGAAAATGTTGGGACGATCAAACAGATCAGACTCGTCCTCGTTCTGGCATCGATCGCCTTGGTTGGGATGGGGATCGCCGAAGTCATGGATGGACTCGCCGCGCAGCAACAACTTGCCGTGGAAACGGCCCGAGCCGCCGAGTTGACCCAAGAACGCCGCAAGGTGGAGGAACGATTCCAACAGGAGGGGCTGGTCTTGACGAAAGAGGGGCA
>JBGPUQ010000099.1:0-4655 GCA_041491185.1 Nitrospiria bacterium
GACTTCTTGACCGTGTCGCGACGCGAGATCAAGCATGTCCAAGACCTCTTGAATGGCCGGCCTCGCAAGGTGCTGAACTGGCGCACCCCGAGCGAGGCGTTTCACAACGTCCCTGTTGCGCTAGGAACTTGAGACCACCATGGTAAAAGTTTTGGTTTAAAAGAACTTATTTAGAGAAATCCTTGGCATTGGAAACAGATATCAAGTTACAGGCGACGAAAGAAGTGGGCGTAAATACTGGCCGGTATACGACCGCGGGTTTTGTGCCACGGTTTCCGGTGTGCCCTCGGCGATGATTTCACCCCCCTGATCGCCACCCTCGGGACCAAGATCGATCACCCAATCCGCGCACTTGATCACATCCAGGTTGTGCTCGATGACGACGACGGTGTTGCCGACGTCCACCAGCCGCTGCAGGACGGCCAGCAGTTTTCGAATATCTTCCGGGTGCAGGCCGGTGGTCGGCTCGTCGAGCAGAAACAGCCAGTCGCGCGTGTCGGATCGGTTCAACTCGGCGCAGATTTTGAGCCGTTGCGCTTCGCCGCCGGAGAGGGTGGTGGCGGGCTGGCCGAGCCGGATGTAGCCCAGCCCCACGTCCGACAGCAACCGCAGCGTGCGGGCCAGTTCAGGCAGGTCCGAAAAGTGCGCCAGGGCCTGGTCGACGGTCAACTCGAGGACTTGACCGATGTGAAGTTTTTTATAGGTGACCTTGAGCACCTCCGGCCGGTAGCGGGCGCCGCCGCATTCTTCGCAACTGACATAGAGGTCTTCGAAAAAAAACATTTCCAGTTTTTGATAGCCGTTGCCCTCGCACCGTTCGCAGCGGCCGCCGGCGACGTTGAAGGAAAAGTGGCGGGCCGAGAGGCCGCGCTCTTTCGCCTCGGGCTGGGCGGCGAAGCAGTCCCGGATGGCGCCGAAGGCTTTCATATAGGTGACCGGGTTGGAGCGGGGGGTGCGGCCGATCGGCTCCTGGTCGATCAGTCGCACTCCCTTGAGTTGCTCCATGCCCGAGATCTGCGTGAACCGGCCCATCGGGTCGAAGCTCTGGCGAAAATAGCGGGCGAGCGCCGGATAGAGTGTATCGTGCAGTAACGTGCTTTTTCCCGATCCCGAGACGCCGGTGACGCAGGTGAAGGTCTGCAGCGGGAGGGTCATGGTGAGCTGTTTCAGGTTATGTTCCTGTGCGCCCTCGAGGATGAGCATGCGGCCGTTGTTTTTCCGCCGCTCGTCCGGCATGGGGATCTGCGCCCGATCGGTGAGGTAGCGGGCCGTGAGGGTGTCGCTCTTGAGGAATGGTTCGAGCTCGCCGGCAAAGACCACGCGGCCGCCCTGCGCGCCGCTGCCGGGGCCGAGTTCGATCACGTAATCGGCGCTGGTGATGAGCGTCGGATCATGTTCGACAATGATCGCTGTATTCCCCGCGGCGGCCAGATCTCTGACGATCGCGGCGAGCCGGCCGGAGTCCCTGGGGTGGAGGCCGATGCTGGGCTCGTCCAGCACGTAGAGCGTTCCGGTCAATTGCGCGCCGAGTTGATTGGCGAGACTGATCCGCTGCGCTTCGCCGCCTGAGAGGGTGCGCGTTTGACGGTTGAGCGTGAGGTAGCCCAGTCCCACGCGCAGGAGAAAGCGCAATTTGGCCTGGAGCTGCCGCAGGATCTCACGGGCGATCGCCCGTTCGTGTTCGGAGAAGGGTGTCTGCTCAAACCACGCCATCAACTGTTCGATGCTCAGGGCGCAGAGGTGCGTGATCGTCTGTTTGTGGACGGTGACCGCCTGGGCGAGCGGAATGAGCCGGCTGCCCTGGCAGCGGGGGCAGAGCGTCGGTAAGCGGTAACGGCTCAAGAAGACCCGAACGTGCAGTTTGTAGCGTTTTCCCTCCAGGTAGGTGAAAAAGTCGTTGATCCCCTCGAATTTTTTGACGCCGGCCCAGAGGATCTCTTTTTCTTTCTGTGAGAGCGACTGATAGGGTTGGTCGAGACGAAGTCCGGCTCGTTCCCCTTCCTTCATCAGCTGCCGCTGCCACCAGCGGTGGGACGGTTTGGTCCACGGGTCGATGGCGCCTTGAGCCAGCGTCCGCCGCTGATCCGGAACGACCAGCTGTTCATCATAGCGCAAGAGATGGCCGAAGCCTTTGCAGTCGGGGCAGGCGCCCAGCGGATGGTTGAACGAAAAGAGCAGCGGCTGCGGCCGCTGGTAGGCGGTCCGGCATTGCGGGCAGGCGTACGCCTGGCTGATGTGAAGCAGCTCTTTCTCTGGAAATTCGATCTGGAGCTCGCCGTCGCCCTCACGAAACGCCGTTTCGATCGATTCGGCCAGCCGGCCATGACCGTCCGGGGAGAGCGCGACTCGATCAACCACGACGCTGAACGGGATCGTCTTGAGCCGCTCGGCCGGGGTCGTCGCGTCGATCCGGATCAACTCGCCGTTCGTTCGGAGTCGAAAAAACCCCAGTTGCAGGAGCCGCTGGAGGAGTTGCCCGGGGTCATGCGGGACCACCGGCGTGAAGAGGACGAACACCGGCTCGCCGGGATGGTCGGCGATCAACCGCTCGGCGATGGTGGAGGGCGACTCGGCCCGTACCGGCGCGCGACAGGTCGGGCAGTGGAGCTCGCCGATCTTGGCAAAGAGCAGTCGGAGATAGTCGTACAGTTCCGTGTTCGTGCCGACCGTGGATCGGGCGCTGCGCACCGGATTTTTTTGCTCGATCGCAATCGCCGGCCGGATCTGCTCGATCTGGTCGACATCGGGTCGGTCAACCTTCTCGAGAAAGAGCCGCGCATAGGTCGAGAGCGATTCGATATAGCGCCATTGCCCTTCGGCAAAGATGGTGTCAAACGCGAGGGACGATTTTCCCGATCCGCTCAACCCGGTAATCGCGGTGACCCGGTCGTGGGGAATCTCGACCGTGATGGCCTTGAGGTTGTGTTCACGGGCTCCCCGGATGATCAACGAGTCGGCGGTCATTGGACGGAACGATCTCCCTGCGCTGAGGAAAAAATCATTGTAACACAGGCTTTGGGGATGAACCGGTTTTAAAAGAATCGAAGCGCAAATCTCGTGACGGCGATGCCGACCAGGAAGACCGCAAGGGATGAGGCGATGGTCTGCCAGAGCCCGAGTCGGGGGAGGAAGAAAAGCAGGGAGATCAGATAGCAGAACCACGCCGGGGCAAAGAACAGGAGCCCCCGAACATAGTCCGCGGCGGACTGGCTTCCCGCTTCAAGATGGATGAAGCTGAGGGTCAGGAGTGTGATCGCGGGGAAGGTGGCGATGAAGGCGGAGAGGAGGCTGCGACCGCTGCCGCCGACATAGGTGACGGCGGTCACGACGGTTCCGCCGATCAAAAAGTAAACCAGCAGCTTCACGGGCGCGGGCGGCGGGGAGGCATCGCGTCGAGCAGGGCGCGTCGGCCGGTCACATGATTCGGCAGTTCTTCAACCGTGGAGATGGCGGGGCTGCAGAGCGCGATCAGGTCATGGCGGACATAGTGGTACGGCTCCCAGTCTGATTCCAGATGGCGCGTGAGTTGCGTGTGCAATTGCCGGCCGTTGCGATCCCAGTCGAGCAGGAGGATGACGGACGGATGGGCGTGACTGATGCGCTCGGCAAAGGCCGCCAGCGTCTGGCCGCAATGGAGTTGGATGAGCTCGCCCGTGAGTCCGATACCACGGAGCGCCGTGATATCCCGGGCTCCCTCAACAATGATGGGGATCTCCTCGTTCAACAGGGTCAGCTCGGCCAGTAACGCGTGGAGTCGGGCGGCGGCCAGGAGCGCTGGCGATGGGGGTGATGCGCCGTCTATTGTCTGCTGAGGCGTCTGGTGAGGCGGATCGAAGAGCGACGGCTGCACCGGCATGGGGCGATACTATCCGGGTTGTTGATGGGTGTCAAGAGGATCGGTGGTGATTGACCCGCTTCCGTCCCGTTGATAGAATGGCTTGGCTCCTTGGTTCAGAGATGACGCATGCGCAAGCGCTCCCAGACGGCCGTCCCGCCCCCACGGCCATTGATCCGACGTCACCCGGCCAAAACATCTGGATCAGTTGATCCAGCGCTCCGCCTCCGTGCGATCACGGCGTGGCTTGATCAGCGGTTTCCGGACTGGATGCCGGAACTGAGCTACGGCTCGCCATGGGAACTCCTGGCGGCGACCATTCTCTCGGCCCAATGTACTGACGCCCGGGTCAATCAGGTGACGCCGGTGTTGTTTCGGCGGTATCCGACGGTTGACGCCATGGCGGCCGCGTCGCCCCACGAGGTGGAGGCGATCATCCGGTCTACTGGATTTTTTCGAACCAAAAGCCGCCACCTCATCGGCTGCGCCCGCCAGCTCCTGGCCGAGCATGGGGGCACGGTGCCCGATGGCATGGAGCCATTAACCCAGCTGCCGGGAATCGGCCGGAAAACGGCCAACGTCGTCTTGGGGAATGCCTTCGGCCGGCCGGCGGTGGTCGTCGATACGCATGTGCGCCGGGTGAGCCAGCGACTGGGGCTGACCCGGTCGGCCGATCCCGTTCGGATCGAAGCAGAGCTTGCCCGGTTGTTCCCCCAGACGGAGTGGACCAGGCGGTCCCATCAACTGCTGCTGCACGGTCGATACGTTTGTCTGGCCCGCCGACCGCGGTGCGCCGAGTGCGGCCTGCGCGACTATTGCC
>JBGPUQ010000100.1:0-4621 GCA_041491185.1 Nitrospiria bacterium
GTCGGCCTGGACCAGCCGGTCCAGCTCTTTCTGATGGCTCAACTGATCCACCTGCAGCACCTGCAAGGCCTGCCGTCGATCGCCTTCTTCCCCAGTCAGCGCGTCGAGCCGTTCCTGGTACTGCTGGAGCCGTTGGGACAATTCGGCCACGGCCGCCTCGCGCTCAGGAAGCTGGGATTCAAGCTCTTGCCGGCTCCGCCGTTGCTGGAACAGACCGTAACCCTGATCCGTCCCCGCCTGTGGCGGATACCCGCCGCAGAGGGCGCCGTTGGGCAGAATCAGATCGCCGTCGACCGTCACCAGCAGACTGCCGGCGGGCAGCCGCGGCGCCAGTTCAAGTCCGTGTGCCAGTTCATCCACCACCCACACATGATCCAGCAATCGTCCGATCAATCGTTCGACCACTTCGCCGTCGGCGTCAGATCGTGGTGTCACCAGCGAGGCGGCCGGACCGATCAGATGCGGATCCGACAGTGGCGGCCGGGCCATGGCCGGGCGGCTCGATTGGTTCGGCAGAAAGAACGCGCGGCCCGCCGTATGCTGCTTGAGAAAGGCAATGGCCGCCTGCGCCGTCTGCGGTTCATCAACCACAAACGCCTGCAGTTGCTCCCCCAGCGCCGTCTCGATCGCCCGCTCATACGGAGAGGTGACCTCGATGAGATCGGCAACCAGCCCGTGAAGATCCGACGGGTTGATGGGGCCGTAGGTCGTGAGGGTATCGCGCAGTTCGGTCTGCGGGGCGAGCAGGCTGGCCTCCAGCGCCTGTACTGATGAGAGCCGGATGACGGCCTCCGTGAGAGCCGCCTGCCGATCGGCCCGCTCCCGTTCGATCGCCGCCGATTCCCGCCGAAGCTGCTCGATCATCGCCAGCAACTCATGGTGGGTCGACTCGAGCTGCGTCGTCTGCTGCCGCAATGCCTGCTGATGGGAGACCGCCTGCGTCTGCTGCGCCGTGAGTTGCGCGTGCTCTTCTTCCAGTCGACGCCGCTCGTTGGCCAGTCGCTCCTGCTCCCGTTGCAGCGACGACACCTGCGCGTCCAGGAGGGTGACGCGGTTTTGGGCCTGACTGACCGTCGTCATGCCGGAAAAATGGCGCCGGTTGAGTTCCTCCTGCGTTTCGAGTTCCTGTTGGTGGGCCCGATCGAGCGCGTCGGCCCGGAGACGTTGCGCCGCCAGCGCCTCTTCGTGCCCGCGGTACTCCGACTGAAGCGCGTTCCAGCTCTCCTGTTGTTGCGTCACCTGCGCCCGCTGGCCGGCAATCGTCTCGTTTAACCGGCCAAGCTCTTCCTGAAGGGTGTGGATTTCCGCCTTCCAGATCGTCTCCTGCTCGTGCAGGTGCCCGAGTCGAGCCGTTGCCTGTTGATGCTCCGCCTCTCGCCCGAACAGCTCCTGTTCGATCGACCGGATCGTCTGGTGCGCCTCCAGCTCTTCCAGTCGAAGCCGCTCGATCTGGGCCTCAAGCGCGCCGATGGCCGCCAGTTGGCCGGCTTCCGCCTGCCGACGCTCGCGCTGCGCGCTCGACTCCTCCGCCAAGCGGACGCGCAACGCCCGCAACCGGTGCGCCGCGAGCGAGAGTTCCAACGTCCGGAGTTCGGTCGAAAACCGTTGCGCTGTCTTTGCCTTTTTCGCCTGGCGATCCAGCGAATTGATCTGCCGCTTGACCTCGCTGATGATATCCTTCACCCGAAGCAGGTTGTGCTCCGTCGCCTCCAATTTTCTCATGGTTTCAGCTTTGCGAAGTTTGTACTTGGCGATGCCGGCCACCTCTTCGATCAGGCCGCGCCGTTCCACCGGCGACGCATTGATCAGTCCGTCGACCTTGCCCTGCTCGATGATCGTGTGCCCTTTGAAACTGGCGCCCGCTTCCAGCAACAGGTCGCGGACATCCTTCAACCGGCACGGCACCTTATTAATCAGATATTCGCTCTCCCCCGAGCGAAAGAGCCGCCGCGTCACGGTCAGCTCGCCGAACTCGCCGAAGCGCGACGTCAACGCCCCGTCCAACTCGGAGAAACCCAGCGACACCTCGGCCATACCCATCGGCTTGCGCCGCTCGCTGCCGTTGAAGATGACATCGTCCATCCGATCGGCCCGCAACGTTTTGGCGCTTTGCTCGCCGATCGCCCAGAGCACCGCATCCGAAATATTGCTTTTCCCGCAGCCGTTCGGCCCCACAACAGCCGCAATGCCGCCCGGCACGGAGATGACCGTTTTATCGGCAAACGATTTGAAGCCGAAGAGCATGACCTGATTGAGACGCATACCAAGACCCCCCGGGTGGCCCCTCCAACCGAATTGTCTATATCACAGTTGACCGACGATGTAAAGATTAAGGCACTACAGGATGTACTGAAAAATTTCGACTACCGGATCTTGGGGCAGACACCATTCGCCAGATTGTTAATGGCCGCGTCTGGGTTGGGCGCGACGGGGCCGATTGGGGGCGGGGCCGGTGGATTTTTCTAACATGAAATTCACCTGCCGACGGTCAAAATTCACCCCGGTCACTTGCACGACCACCGGATCGCCCAAGCGGTAACGTTGTCGGCTTCGTTCGCCGATCAGGGTATGTTGTCCCTCATCGTACCGGTATTGATCCGGCGGCAGCGTCCGAACCGGCACCAGCCCTTCGACAAAAATCGATTCCGGCTCGACAAACAGGCCGTATTGGGCCACCCCGGTGATATAGCCGCGATAGGTCTCGCCAATTCGCTCGGCCATAAACCGGGCCTTCTTGATCCTCACCACCTCCCACTCCGCCTCCATCGATGTCCGCTCCCGCGCCGAGCTCGTTTGACCGATCTGGGGCATGAGCGCCGCCAAACGCTCCCGCTCGGCCGCCGGCATCACGCCGCGGGCCAGGAGTTGTTTGAGCAGCCGGTGGATCACAAGATCGGGGTAGCGTCGAATCGGCGAGGTGAAGTGCGTGTAACAGGGCGAGGCGAGGCCGAAGTGGCCGAGCGGCTCCGGACCGTACCGGGCCTGTTTCATCGATCGCAGCAGCAGGTGATTGAGCAACCGTTCTTCGGGACGACCGCGCACCGCGTCAATGAGCGCCTGCAGTGAGGTGGAACTCTTGGTATGCATCAGTGCAAATCCGACGCTGTGCGCAAAGAGGCTGAAGGTCTCGAGCTTGTGGGGATCGGGCGGTTCGTGAATGCGATAGAGCATGGGCACCTGGAGTCCGGTCAGGTGCTGGGCCACGGTCTCATTCGCCGTCAGCATGCACTCTTCGACCAGGCGATGTGCCACCGTTCGTTCCTCCTTGAGGATGTCGGTCGGGCGGCCTTGCAGATCGAGCACAATCTGGGGTTCCGGCAGATCGAAGTCGAGGCTCCCGCGGGCCATGCGCCGCCGTCGCAGCCGTTCGGCCAACTCCGCGGCGAGCTGCAGCTGCGGCCGCAGGGACGCATAGGGCTCCGGCAGATCGCTCCCGCTCGACGACGATCCCAGCGCGGCCGCCACGCCGGTATAGGTCAACCGGGCATCGCTTCGGATGACGCTCTCATACAGGTCGTAGGCAAGCTGGTGGCCGTCGCGGTCCAGATCGATCACGACCGTCACGGCCAGCCGGTCTTCCAACGGCTTTAAGCTGCAGAGACCGTTGGAGAGCCGCTCCGGCAGCATCGGCACCGCACGATCCGGAAAATAAACGCTGGTGCCGCGTTGCCGCGCCGCCCGATCCAGCGCGGAATCCCACGGCACATAGTGACCGACATCGGCAATATGCACCCAGAGCCGATAACCACGCTCGATGGATTCGATCGAGATGGCGTCATCAAAGTCCCGCGCCTGCTCGCCGTCGATGGTCATCGTGGTCAATGCGCGCAAATCCCGCCGGCCCGCCATCGCGTCGGGCGTGATGGTCGATGGAAAACCCTCCGCCTCCTGTTCGGCCTCGGCCGCGAACACTGTGGACAGCGAGAACTCCTCAATCACCAGATCCGTATCCAGTCGGGGATCCTCTCCGAAGCCGAAATCACGGATGAGTCGGACAGAGAGCGTGCCGGCTGACACGAGTTCCCCCACCACCATGCTCTCCGCCGCAATTTTTTGTGGGGGCGGCTCGGAGAGGGGCAGGGGGGCGGAGAGTCGCTCGTCCAGCGGGACCAGGAGTCCTCCGGACGGGGTGGGATGATAGCGGCCGACGATTCTGGGATGGGCCCGCTCCACCACCCGGACGATCCGTCCGTTCAGTCGTTGCGATGCGCCGTGAAGAGGAGGCCCGCCCTTGGACCGACCCCTTCCGGCCCGCGGTCTGCCCCGCTCTCGTCCGCGCGGCGATGAAAGCGGTTCCACTTCCACTAGATCACCGTGGAGGGCATCGGCCATTCCCGATCGACTGATATACAGATCCGGCTTTCCCCACCCGCCGTCGGCAGGCGCGCTCACCGGCGTGACAAAACCGAATCCCTCGGCATGGCGCCACAGGCGGCCGATCAGAGTCGGACGCCGCGCCCCCGCCACAGCGCTCGACGGTGCCGGGACAGCCTCCGCCATCGAGAGGGATCGATAGCGGTGGCCACTGCGACGCTCAAGACGGCCCTCACGCACCAACTGGTCGAGCAACCGACACATCGACCGTTGTTGTGAGATGGGAATCTTGTGTTGGGCCAGCAAC
>JBGPUQ010000101.1:0-4613 GCA_041491185.1 Nitrospiria bacterium
ACATTCCCGATCATGTCGTAGACGCCGTAGGGACTGACGTCTTCCGGATAGCTGCCGACCGCTCTGGCCCAGCCGAGCCCCGATTCAAGCGTATTCGCTTTCTTCGGGCCAAACTCATTGCCCCACGGAAACAATCGCCCATCGGTGCCTCTGGCCGCCTTTTCCCATTCGGCTTCGGTGGGCAAGCGCTTTCCCGCCCATGTGCAGTAGGCTCTCGCGTCGTACCAGTCAGTGTCCACCACTGGATAGTTGTCCTGACCGGCCGGGATCCGACCCTCCTTCCAGGTGGCCGGCCGATAGGCGCCGGTGGCCTCCACATATGCCAGGTACCGGCTGTTGGTCATCTCATACCGGTCGATGAAGAAATCTTTTAGATCGACTTTCTGTTGGGGCAGCTCATCGACGCCGATTTGAATCCCGACAATGCCGTCCGCCGGCTTGCTCCCCATGAGAAAATTGCCGGCGGGAATCAGGACCATGCCGGGAGGAGTAGGGGCAAGGGGCAAGGGTCCAGGGTCAAGGGGAAAAAACGAGCAAGCCGGCAGTAAGCCAAAGAAGATCATCGAAAGGCTCACACGCCAGATTTTTCCCATTTTTTCCTTCACCCTTTACCCCTTCTCCCGCCTTACGTCGTATTCCTTCCTACCGCTTGCTTCACTCGATCTATCTGCCAGATCGTCGCCTTCGAATGGGCCAACGCCTGTTTGACGGCGTCCATCCTACCTTCGCGACAGCTCCAAGCGTTCAATCCGACTCTTCAACGATGTCATTTCGCCTTCGACCATAGCGATGCGGCGGTCCAACTCCGCATACGAAAACTTGATCATGGCCTTTACTTCGCTGAACTCAGCTTTCATCTCTTGACGAATGGCCGTGATCTGTCGGTCCAGTTTCTCATCAACGTTCGCAATCCCTTCTGCAACTTGGCGGATATCATTTCGAAGACCCTCCGCCACCACGCCGAAATGCCGTTTGATCTCTTCAACGTCACTTTTCTCCATGAAAGCTCCTTATGAAGACCGTCAGGCGTGAAGCGTAAAAACCGAGCTTCACCCTCTACCCTTTTTCTCCACCACATCCATCGCGCAGCGGAATCCTAACGATCGGTGCTTGAAATCCGGCGGCTGGGCCAGGTTGCGGTTGGTGGCCCGAGACCAGGGTTCGGCCGGCAGCGCCCATGCACCGCCGCGGGCGACTTTATACCGCTCGCCGAAGGCGCCTCGTTTGAGCGTGCTTCCCGGGTAGGGCTGATACCATGACGAGGTCCATTCGGCCACGTTGCCGCACATGTCATGGACGCCATAGGGGCTGTTCCCTTGCGGAAAGCTCCCGACCGGCGACGACCACTTGAGATCGGTTTCATAGACGTTACACTTGGCTCCATCAAATTGATTGCCCCACGGCCAGGCACGCTGGTCAGTGCCCCGAGCCGCCTTTTCCCATTCCTCTTCCGTCGGGAGCCGTTTGCCAGACCATTCGCAGTAGGCCTGGGCATCATACCAATTAACGTACATTACCGGGTGGCGCTCCTGGCCGGCCGGAGGCACCGGTCCCTGCCATCGATAATAATCAGGATCTTTCGGATCCGCCGGCAACGGCCGCCCCGAGGCTTTTAAAAACTTCGCGTACTGCGCGTTGGTCACCTCATCACGGTCGATATAGAATGGAGGCAAGACCACCTCGTGCCGGGGCACCTCATCCACCCCGACATGAAACCCGACATTCTCCGCCGTCGCCTGACTGCCCATCATGAACGGCCCGGCCGGGATCAACACCATCCCCTCAGGAGGCCGTCCCGTGGCGGCCGTCCGGCTGACCTGCGTGTCACCGATGGCGGTGCGCTCCTGCCCCAACGTCAACGGCATGGAGACCACTACCCCCAGCGCGCCGCCGCCCACCGCGAGCAGAGCCCACCGCTTAACGCCCATTGTGCAACCCACACTGGTTTCTCTGACCCTGCCCTACAGGGTGCCGGGGCTCGCCGTGGGCGCCTGAACTATACCACCCGCACACCAAAACTGTCCCGGGCTAACGTATATAGAACCGCTCGGCTTGTAAAAACAGGTCGCCATGACCACCCCATGGCACCGTAAATTGCATCGGAACGCCTGCATGGTACTACCCGCGTTATCAGAAGGAACCGGCTGGTCTGTTGAATCGTAATACCACACCGGGTAGGGCGCCGTCACCCCTTCAACGCTGTCCTTAAACCAGTCTTTGCATTCGAGCTCATTGCCATTGCACGGGACGTATCCATCCACCGTCACTGGATGATGGCCGGTATGCACGGTGGGGCCGGCAACGGAAAAATTGATGAGATGGGTATCACTGATGCCGTCGATCATCCCATCCTCGTCATCTGGCGGCAGGCCGGCGCTGAGACAGTTGGAATCGCCCAACACACAATCTCTCCCGTTGCCGTAGATCGTGTTTCGCGCCTGGGCGTTGCTGTGAACGTTGTAGTGGCACTCATGGCAATAGGCGCCGGTACGAGACAGATGGTACATGTGCAGATTCAAATTCCACGGCGTGTTGGCCGCCCGATCTCCGGGTCCCTCAGTATCCACCCCCGCCCGACTCAGTAGATCATTCAAGCCGCTGCCGGCCACGGCGGGATCTCCAAAGAAATTGGTTCGTGTTGCATCATAGGCATCGGCTCCCGCCCAATTGGGATCAAACGCTTTCCGGTCGTGGCACTGAAAACAGAGGAGAAAATTATTGAAATGATCGGGGTTAAAGCCGTCCTCTTTAAAATTCCGGTTGGTATTGGCGATATCGGTATTGTAACGCGCCCTCAGCAACCGGATATATTGCGACCCGTGCGGGCCGATCGGCTGGGCGACCCGGCCGGTCGTCGGATCGGTGTAGCTGATCGCAAAATTCGGCGACCGGTCCGTCGTGCGCAGGCTGGATTCCGTGAGCGGGCCGGAGAGCAGCCCGCCCACCGGGCTCGGGCCGAAGACGCCGGGATTGGTAAACCGATCATAGTAATTGTTGTTATGGCAATCGGTGCACTGAATGGTCAGTGAAGCCAAATCGGACTGTGCCGTCAATCCAAACGCTTCTTTGAGTTGATTGAAGAGCTGAACCGACCCGTTGCGGCCCGGCCCGACCACGGGATGGAACGCTTTATTGATCCCAGGCCCGACGTGCCGGGTGACCGAATCTTCGCCGCTCCATATCGGCCTCTGTGTATTCGCGTAGGGATTCGTCCCCTCATAGCTGCCGCCTCGAGGATCCGTATCCGTTGAGACTTCGGCAGCGGCATTGCCAAATCTGGCAAATTCCAGCCGCTTGTTGCTGAACCCCTGATAACTGAGATTGGGGTCGGACGCCTGCGCGCCAGGCTGCGGATTGGAGCGAAAGAGCGTGCTCCCCGGATTATCATCCCCGTTAAAGAGCGTCGGGACGCTGTTGCCGTGACAGCGGAAGCAGACCTCGTAGACATAGACTTCCCGTCCACAGGGCCCCGGATTGCAACCCGTTTCGGTCGTCTCGATCCCGACCACTTTGTCGTTATAGGTGATTCCTTTCATCCCCTTGATCCGGCCGGCCGGATTGGTCGATGGATTCGTCACCTGATGCGGATTGTGGCAATCGACGCACTCGATGTGGCGATGGGCCAGATCATCCGGCTGGCCGATTCCGGGCCCCGACGGATCCTCATTGCCTATGGGCACAGGCGGGACATTAAACTCCACCCCTTCCTGCGACAACTTGGTGAAAAACGGCTGGTGCGCCCGCAACGCCCCGATGTTGTCGTCCAACTTCAAATTCATGGCGCTGCCGCAGTCGGTCTGGGCTGAGGCGATGGGTTTCGGCGGGGCGCCGATCGGCGTTTGGTCGCATGGCGAGTTGATGAGCAGGTTATGATCTTTGGCAAACTGGGAGTAGATGTCCGGCGCGGCCCGCTGGCCGTTCGCGACAAAACCGGGGTTGGTACCGGCCGGAAGCGTGGGCTGACCGAAGGGTATCGGCTGGGTGCCCCCCGGGGAGTGGCAGAGATAACAGGTGTTTTCAATCGCGTCGCCGCCGCCGGGCGTATCGACGCCCTCACGGTGGAGCCGAATGGCGCCTTGTACCGTGTGCGGATCGTGACAATTCCGGCAGGAGGCCTGGCCGACGGTGTGGAGGCCATCGAAGTCATAGCCGTGATTTTGATAGGGAGACGGCGGATATTCTGCATGCACCGCGTTGGCAACGGCGTGGGTGCTCGTGTCATAGGAGTTTCCAGCCGGTTGATTCTTATTGTGGCAATAGAAACAGATCAACCGCTGCCCGACGCTGTTGGCTGAGAGGCCGGTCCCAGGACAGGGTGAGGAAGGGGGGCCTTTCGAACAATCAACGATCGACGCCCGCAAAAATTTGGGATAGGTGACGGCATGCGGATTATGGCACGAGACGCATTGGACCGAGTCGTAGACGGCGGGGTTATTGCCCCCGTATCTGCGCAGCGGACCGATGCCGCCTGGATACAGCGGTTCCTGGCTGGGCCGTGGCGGCGGCGGGCCTGGATTGGTCAGCTCAGGATCTCTGTTCACCACCAGCGTGCTATCGAACACAAACGAGATCGGGTGGTCGTTCCGGAGATTCGTGCCCAGCCGGCGCGTATC
>JBGPUQ010000102.1:0-4554 GCA_041491185.1 Nitrospiria bacterium
CCGTCATGGCAAAAAAGTTACTCATCATCGACCAAAACCTCGCAGTCCAACGGTTGGTCGAATTCACCCTTGGCAAGGAAGGTTTTGAGATCGTCGCCGTCGAAGACGGCCTCAGCGGTCTCGACAGCGCCTTCCAGACCCTCCCCGATCTGATCATGGTCAATGCCCAGCTCGAAGGGCTTCCGCTCAACGTCTTCATCCAAAAACTTCGGGAACGAATCGCCCTGAAGGCCACACCGATCATCCTCATGGCGCAATCGAGCGACGAACTCAACCTCGATCAACTCCGGCGGGTCGGCATCACCGATGTGATCAAAAAACCGCTGGACGCCATGGAAATCACCGCCATCGTCACCCGGTGTCTTCCGTCTGCCGAGCCGGTGGCCGTCCAGGGAAAGACCGCCTCGAGCGCCGCCGCCAAGACCGACGCCAGCGCATCGGCCCCATCGAGCAGCAGCACCGAAGGCGACCAGGACTCCATGCAGATCGAACAATTGTTGGGCTGGGTGCCGAAAGAGCAGGATGGCGGCGCTTCGGGCACCAAAAAGACAAAACCGAGTCACGCGGACGCACACGATGCGCCGATCGAGCTGGAGCGAAATGAGGATGTCCAGCCGGCGCCGTCCCCGTCGAAAGAGCCGTCCGCCGATGCCTTCTCGTTGGAGGATATGCTGATCACCGGGGCCGAGGCGATGCACTATCAACCGCCCATGGCGGAGGAACCGCCTCCTCCCCCGCCGCCCGCCGCGACCACCGAACCGCCGGAACTCGAAGAGCTGCTTGCCCCGCAGGGACCGCCACCCGTGAAACCGCAGGAGCGGAAGGCCCCCATCCCGTCCATCACCCCGACGCGATTGTCGGCGCCGGCGGCGGCTACACCGACGACCGGCCTGTCGCTCGACGAGACCGAGAACCTCATCCGCACGATGGTGGAAGAACTCACCCGAAAGTTGGCGCAGGAGACCATCGAACGCGTAACAAAGGAAATCGTCCCGGAACTGGCGGAACGCGCCGTGCGGGCGGAAATCGACCGACTGAAAACCGATCCGTCACTCACCGACTGATCGTCCCTCATCCCGACGACGCTCCACCCGCGGTTCCCTTTACAACCTCTCGGACTGCGTGTTAAAATTCGACGATCGTTTTCTCGACGACCGTATGTCTGCGGATCCACTCACACCCACCTATGAACCAGCCCCCGTCGAGGCGCGGTGGTCTTCATTCTGGGAGGCGCGCGGTTTCTTTCATGCCGATCCCTCGCGCGATGGAACACCGTACTGTATCGTCATCCCGCCGCCCAACATCACCGGCTCGCTCCATCTCGGCCACGCGCTCAATACTACACTCCAAGATATTCTGATCCGTTGGCACCGGATGCGCGGCGACAACGCCCTCTGGATTCCCGGGACCGACCATGCCGGCATCGCCACGCAAAATATCGTCGAACGACAACTGAAAACGGAAGGGAAACACCGGGAGCAGTTGGGGCGAAAAGCCTTTATCGATCGCGTCTGGCAATGGCGCAATGAATCGGGACGAACGATCATCACGCAGCTCAAACGGCTCGGCGCCTCTTGCGACTGGACGCGGGAAGCCTTCACGATGGATGAACCCCGGCAGGCCGCTGTCCGCGAAGCATTTGTACGCCTCTTCAACGACGGCCTAATCTATCGTGGCCAGCGGTTGATCAATTGGTGCCCCCGGTGCCAGACAGCGCTGTCGGACATCGAGGTGGAACACGAAGAGACACGGGGGAAGATGTACCACATCAAATACCCGTTGGCTGATGATTCCGGCGTCTTTCTTACCGTTGCCACCACCCGACCGGAAACGATGCTGGGTGATACCGCCGTGGCGGTCCATCCGGATGACGCCCGGTATAACAAACTCATCGGCCAAGAGGTTCTTCTGCCACTCACGAGTCGCCGCATTCCCATCGTGGGTGACGCTATTCTGGTCGATCGCGAATTCGGCACCGGCGCCGTGAAGATCACGCCGGGACATGACTTCAATGATGAGAAGGCCGGGCAGCGTCATGGCCTGCGCACAATCTCCATCCTCAACAAAAAAGGCCAGATTCAACCATCCCTGGATCAAGAAGGCGTGAACGGAGACGTCCTGCACGACATCAGGCTGCTGGATGTTCCACCAGCACGAGCTCGCGTGGAGTTCTGGTTGCGTGAACGCGGCAACTTGCTGAACATTGAAGATCATACACATGCTATCGGCAAATGCTATCGTTGCAAAACCGTCGTGGAGCCTTACCGTTCGCCTCAATGGTTTGTTAACGTCAATGACTCTAAAAATTCGCTGGCTGCGCCCGCAATTGACGCCGTTCGAAGCGGCCGCATCCGGATGATTCCCGAGGGCTGGAAGAATAATTTTTTCGGCTGGATGGAGCAGATTCAGGACTGGTGTATCTCCCGGCAAATTTGGTGGGGCCATCAGATCCCAGCCTGGTATTGCAGAACATGCAACAAAGGGAACTTGGGTAGTGTTGAATTCAATAGAAACCTCTCACAACCTTTGACCGGTCAGCCAGGAGAACCGACTATTTCTCCAGATCAAATGGAAGTTGAATGGTGGATTTCTGCAGATGCAGAACCAATTGTTGCCAAGGAAAAACCAGAACGCTGCAATAAGTGTGGAGGCACTGCCTTAATTCAAGACCCTGATGTCCTCGACACATGGTTTTCGTCAGCGCTGTGGCCATTCTCAACGCTCGGCTGGCCCAAAAAAACGAAAGAACTTAAAATCTTTTATCCCACCTCGACACTGGTCACGAGCTTTGACATCCTCTTCTTTTGGGTCGCCAGGATGATCATGATGGGGTTGTATGTGATGAAGGAAGTCCCCTTTCGGGATGTCTATATCCATGCCCTCGTCCGCGACGCCGAAGGGCAGAAGATGAGCAAATCGAAGGGCAACGTCATCGACCCGCTCCTCATGATGGAGAAGTACGGCACCGACGCGCTGCGTTTCACACTGGCGGCCATGGCCTCGCCGGGCCGGGACATCCGCCTCTCCGAGGAACGGATCGCCGGCTACCGGAACTTCGCCAACAAGCTCTGGAACGCCGCGCGGTTTCTGCTCATGAATTGCCCGAGCGGTGCCAAAACGTATCTAGAGGGTCCCCTTTCAAGTCCTGACACGCTCTCACTTGACGATCGCTGGATTTTAAGCCGTCTCCAAAAAGTGATCGCGTCGGTGAACCGGCAACTTGAAGACTACCGATTTGATGAAGCCTCGCGCGAACTGTATCAGTTTCTCTGGCATGAGTTCTGCGATTGGTATCTTGAACTCATTAAACCGAGCTTATACGGGACGGACACCGCCGTGGCTGATCAAACCCGAACCACGGCCATTCATGTCTTTGAGACCGTACTGCGGCTTCTCCATCCGTTCATGCCATTCATCACGGAGGAGCTGTGGACCCACCTTCCCCACGAGGGAGACAGCCTGGCCGCCGCCGCTTATCCACAGGCCGACCCAACGGCCCTTGATGAGGAGATCGAACTCGTTGTGGCCGATTTCATCATCCAACCGATCGTGTCGATCCGCAACCTTCGGGCCGAGATGAATCTCTCCCCGGCTGAGGAGTTGACCGTCGCCGTAGCCCCAAAAAATCTGGCCGCAAAAAATCTGTTCGAGCACAATTTCCCATCACTACAACGGCTGGCCCGGATATCGGTGAAAGAATGCGCGGTGGGACTGGCCCGACCCAAGACCGCCTCAACGGTGCTGGTGTCGTGGGGTGAAATCTATGTGCTATTAAATGAGAAACAGATTCGAGCAGAGATTGAACGACTAGGCAGGGTTCTGCTCAAAATCGACAAAGAACTGGAGCCGATCAACAAAAAACATCGGGATCTTCAGTTTGTCACTCGCGCCCCCAAGGAGGTTGTAGCTAAGCTCGACCTTCAACGGACGGACCTTCAGAAAAAACGGCGCATGCTTGCCGCCGAATTGGAACGGAACCGGCAGATGTTGGCCTAACCAGGGCACCTCATGACACCAACCCAGCTTCGCACACTCGTTTGCCTCGCCCTGGCCGAGGATCTTGGCCCAGGCGACGTGACCACTCGGTTGCTCTTTCCAAAAGCAGTCAAAGCCGAGGCCGTCATCCAGGTCAAACAGGACGCCGTAGTCGCGGGTCTACCGGTGGCCAAGGCCGTGTTCCGGCAGGTGGACCCGAAGCTGAAGTTTGAACCACTCGCAAAAGAGGGTGAACGGGTCAAATCGGGAACGATCATCGCCCGCCTCCGTGGCAATGGCTGTTCAATTCTCACCGGCGAGCGGGTCGCGCTGAATTTTCTCCAGCGCCTTTCGGGCATTGCCACACTGACAGCGCAGTTCGTCGACGCGGTTAAAGGAACACGGGTCTTGATCCTCGACACGCGGAAAACCACGCCAGGCCTTCGGCCGCTTGAAAAGTACGCGGTACGAATGGGGGGCGGCCGAAATCACCGGTTCGGTCTCTTCGACGGCATCCTCATCAAGGACAACCATATCGCACTGGCCGGAAGTCTGGGGACTGCGGTCACGGCGGCCAGG
>JBGPUQ010000103.1:0-4553 GCA_041491185.1 Nitrospiria bacterium
CAGCGCGTTAAGATTCGCGCCGTCCATGTACATCAATCCGCCGGCCCGGTGAACGATGTCGGCGATCCGGAGAATGTCGCGCTCGAACAGTCCCAGCGTATTCGGCTGGGTCAGCATCAGCCCGGCGCAGCGATCGGTCGCCTTCTGTCGCAGGTCGTCAAGGTCCACCAACCCGTCGGCCGTCGATCGGATCGTCTCGACCCGATAGCCCGCGAGCGCCGCGCTGGCGGGATTGGTGCCGTGCGCCGAATCGGGAATCAGAATGAGATCCCGCCGCCGGTCCGATCCGCTCGTCTTCGCCTGCGCCTGGTGGTAGGCCCGGATCATCAAGAGGCCCGACAGTTCGCCCTGCGCGCCCGCCGACGGCTGGAGTGAGACGCGCGCCATTCCGCTCAAGGCAGAGAGCGCCCGCTCCAGCTCCGCCATCAGCCGCAACGCCCCCTGAATCTGCGACGTGTGCTGCAGCGGATGCAGTCCCGTCCAGCCCGCCATCCGGGCCACCTCTTCATTGATCTTCGGGTTATACTTCATCGAACAGGAGCCCAGCGGATAAAAGCCGACATCGATCCCGTAGTTGGCGCGCGACAGCCGGACGAAGTGACGCACCATGTCGAGCTCGCTGACCTCCGGCAACCGCGGTGGCGACGACCGGCGAAACCTGGCCGGCAACTGCTGAATGGTCGACGGCACGTCGTTCGCCGGCAGGCGGTACCCGCGCCGGCCGGTCACGCTTTTTTCAAAAATCAACGCTTCAGCCACACATACTCCTGATTGATCCACTCGTAAAGAACACTCGCTCACGTTAGGGGGAGATCGCCTCCTCTCCCACTGATCATTTATCCGTGGGGGTCCGTGCGGAATCGATGAAGCGTCCTCCGATGCCCCCACACCCCAAGCCCCATCGGCCGTACACCATTGGCTCAACGTCACCTATCATCTATCCGGCCGGCGCCACGCCCGGTTCCGGCTTGCCGCGCCGGATAAAATCGACCGCTTCCCCCAGCGCCTCCATAAAGTTCTGCAGATCTTCCGGAAAGACCATCACGCGAAAATGCTCGGCCGGCCCCTCCTCCGACGCCTTCCGCTCAGAAATCACCAAATAAATTCCGCCCTGGCGATTCTCCTTCACATCGATATAATAGGTCCGCCGTCCGGCCCGGAGCATCCGGCTGAACAGCTCTTCCTGCTGGTTCATGGTTGACCTCCAAGGGGGTCACGCGCGCATCCCTGATCCAGGACGTTCCCCGGCACTGAGAATCGCATGATCGTGTCATGTTCGACTCGAGGTCAGCGCGCCTGCCATTGTTTGGATACACCGGTCCAGCTCCGCGCGCGTCCGTTTTTCAGTCACGCAGCAGAGCAGACCCTTCTCCATCCCCTCCCCATATGGCGCCAATGACAGCCCCAGCAAGATTCCATCATCGGCCATTCGCCGCACGATCTGATCGCTCGAGACCGGTAGCGTGACAACAAACTCTTTAAAAAACGGCGCCGCATGCATCGCGGTCACGCCCGGCAACCGCGTCATCGCCTGTTGCAGGTAGTGCGCCTTGTCCCAGCACTGGGTCGCCGCCTCCCGCAGCCCGTCCGGTCCGAGCGCCGACAGGTAGACGGTGGCCGCCAAGGCGGTCAGCGCCTGGTTGGTGCAGATGTTCGACGTCGCCCGTTCCCGTCGAATGTGCTGCTCCCGGGCCTGCAGCGTCAGGCAGTAGCCGCGTCGGCCGGCCGGATCGACCGTCGCCCCCACAATCCGGCCGGGGAGCTGCCGCATCAACTCTTTTCGCGTGGCGAAGAAACCCAGGTACGGACCGCCGAAATTCATCGGAATCCCCAGCGGCTGTCCTTCTCCCACAGCGATGTCGGCCCCATAGCTGCCCGGCGGCGCCAGCACGCCCAGCGAGATCGGATCGACCATCACCACCAGCACACTCCCGGCGGCATGCGCGGCTCCAGCCAGCGCTTCAACCTCCTCCAGACAGCCGAAGAAATTCGGATGCTGCACCACCAGCGCCGCGCAGGAGGCGTCGAGCTGTCCGGCCAGCGCACCAACATCGGTTACGCCCCCGGCGACCGGTAACGTGTTCAGCGTACACGGCAACCCTTGCACATAGCTCTCCACCACCCGGCGATAGCGGGGATGGATGGTCCCGGCCATGGCGATCGTCGATCGCTTCGTCACCCGCATCGCCATCAGCACCGCTTCGGCCAGGGCCGAGGCGCCGTCGTACATCGACGCGTTGGCGACATCGAGGCCGGTGAGCTCGCAGATCATTGTCTGAAATTCATAGGTCGCCTGGAGCAATCCCTGGCTCATCTCGGCCTGGTAGGGCGTGTAGGCGGTATAAAACTCGGAGCGGCCGATCAGTTGTCCGACCACGGCGGGAATCGCATGATCATACGAGCCCGCACCCAGAAACGACAGCATGGATCCCGCCGGACGGTTCTCCCCGGCCCAGCCGCCGAAGAGCCGATCGAGTTCCAGCTCCGAACAGGCGGGCGGCAGCGTGAACGCGGCCCGGCGGCGCAACTCCGGCGGAATCTCCGCCAGGAGTTCGTCGTCATGCGTCACGCCGATGGCGGCGAGCATCGCGGCGCGATCGGCCGGCGTGTGCGGCACATAGCTCACGGGTGCCCTCCTTCAGATCCCTTATAAAAGGGCAGCGGCACAATCGTCGCGCGATGGGATTTCTGGCGAATTTCGATGGCAATGTCCCGGCCGACCGACGCCAGCGCCGGCGGCACGAAACCCAGCCCGATGCCTTTTTGCAGCATGGGGGAAAGATTCCCGCTCGTCACCACGCCGACCGGCTGTTGTTGATCCATGATCCGGTAGCCCTGTCGGGGCACGGCGCGATCCGGCAACGCAAAGGCCACGAGTCGGCGCGACAACCCGGATGACCGCTGGGCCGTCAACGCCTCCCGGCCGATAAAGGATTTGCCCTCAAGATCGACGGCCCACTCAAGACCGGCCTCCAGCGGCGAGATCGATTCATCGATCTCGTGCCCGTAGAGACTGTAGCCCATTTCCAGCCGCAGCGTGTCGCGCGCGCCGAGACCGATCGGTTTGACGCCGTGCGCCTTGCCCGCGTCCAGCAATGTCTGCCAGCAGGCCACCGCCTTGCCCGCGTCCACGAACAACTCCACCCCGGGTTCTCCCGTGTAGCCGGTGGTCGCCAGCAGCAGATCAATCCCGGCAATGGTCGCCGGCGCCACCGTCCAGCGCTTCATGGCCGACAGCGGCGCGCCTCTTCCCCGTACGGCGATGGGGGTCGTCAGGGGGAGCTGAGCATCTCCCCCTGACTCTAATGTTGTAATCGGCTGCAGGAGGCGCAGTGCCGTCGGTCCCTGGAACGCGATCATCGCGATAGTGTCACTCAAGTCCCAGACCTTCGCGCTGCCCGGCGGCTCCATGGCGGCCGCCTGCTGCTCCAGCCACGGCAGAATCTTGCGGCGGTTCGAGGCATTCACCACGACGAAGAACTGGTGGGCCGCCCGTCGATAGACGACCACGTCGTCGAGCACGCCGCCGTCGGCATTGCACACCAGCGCATAACGGGCGCTGCCGTCGGCCATCCGCGCGAGATTGCGGGTCACCACCCGCTGCAGCAACGCTTCGGCGCTCGGCCCCTCGACAGCGATCCGTCCCATGTGGCTGATGTCGAAGAGGCCGGCCGCGGCGCGCACCGTCTCATGTTCGTCGATGACGCCCGAGTAGGACAGCGGCATCTCCCAGCCGGCGAACTCGACCAGCTTGGCGCCGGCCGCGCGATGACATTCATACAGTGGCGTACGCTGCATCATTCGTTCCGGTCACGCACAGAGAACGGGCATGAGCACACAGGGATTGATGAAGGCGCCGCGGTGTTGCGTCGCCAGAACACAAATGCGCAGAACAGCCCCTCGGGCAATGGCATGGCCGGCCATCGCCACGATCCATCCACACCGCGTCGCCCAGCGCGCGCGCTCGGTCAACGCCTCCCTCTCCCTGCACCCGACCCTCTAGAGTATTGTCAGCGACCTGCTGATCGAGAACCAACACCGGCCAAGACCGGGCCCATCCTACTCAATTCCGGCAAAAGGTGTCAATTGCTCAGCCACTGCCAGGCGCGCGTCAGCCACCCCTGCACCGCGACGATCACTCCGCGCCCCTCGCACGACTCGGTCGGCTCGGTGCCGGTGATAAACCACTCCGACACGCCGCCCGGGCAGCGCCATGACGCGAGCTTGCCCGATGCGGGATCGATGCGACGGCTGATGACGCCGGCGGGCGGCACAAAGTCCCGCGCCGGCTCCCCCTCCAGGGCCTGTTGCATAAAACTCGTCCAGATGGGCAACGCCGCCTGGGCGCCGGTCAACCCGATCGGCTGCGGCCGATCATACCCGACCCACACCAACGTCAGCAGCCCCGGCGTGTAGCCGGCGAACCAGGCGTCATGCAGGGCGCTGGAGGTGCCGGTTTTGCCGGCGGCCGGGTAATCGAACCCCAACGCCCGAACCGATCGACCCGTCCCGTGCTCGATCACGCCGGACAAGAGCGACGTCACCAGATAGGC
>JBGPUQ010000104.1:0-4542 GCA_041491185.1 Nitrospiria bacterium
TTGAGAAGATCGCGCACGCCACGCCGGCGGCGCTCTCGGAGGTCCCCATGGTCGGAGAAAAAATGGCCCGGAAGTTGATTGAGACAGCCCAGGCGACGCTGGCCGTTGCCGGGCCGCCGCCGGTCGCCGATCGAACCGCGGCCGCTCCATCGGCTGAAGAAGAGGCCCCGTCTCAACGGTGATGACGATGCGGGTTGTTGAACTGGCCAAAACGTTGGGGCTGACCAGCAAAGAGCTGCTCGCGTTGCTCGCGAAGAAGGGCATCGCGGTCGAAAATCATATGAGCATGCTCAAGGCCGAACAGGTGGCGGCGGTGAAGCTGGCCGTTGCCTCGGCCGCCGGGTCGACCCGGAAGACGTCCGCCTCGCCGAAACGCGCGACGACCAAGAGTCCGGCGACATCGACGGCCCCGGCCGCCGCCGTGAAGCCGAAGGGCGCGGCGAAGGGCGCCGCGAAGTCGGCAAAATCCTCGGCTCGTGATGAGGCCGTCGCGCCCGAGGTGGTGAGCAGCTTGCCGCGCCGGACGACGGTGCTCATCAAGCGAAAACGCCCGGCTGAAGAGGCGCCGGTCGACGCGATGGCCGTCTCCACCGCGCCGCCGCTCGAAGAGCACCACGAACCTGTCGCGCATGCCGAGAGTCCGGCTTCCGTCGAGGTCCTGCCGTCCGCGCCGGTTCCGCCCGTGCCGCACCCCTTCTCGCCGGTGACCTCACCGCCGTCCGCACTGCATGCGGCCGCGCCGGCGACGCCTGCGGGTGGCGTGGTGGTTCCTCATCCCGGTGATGCGGGGTCGCCGCACGCCCGGGTGCCCGACGCACAGCTCCAGGCGGGAGCCAAGAGCGCGCCGGTGGCCGCCACGCTGACGCCTGCGGAGCGCGAATCGGCCGAACAGGCCGCCAAGGCCAAACGACTCAAGGTGACGAAGGAAGAGATGTTCGATTTTCGCCGAGAGGTGAAAAAGCTGCATGACTTTAAGCCGTTTCAGTACCGGGGCGCCCGGGTTGCCCCCCGCAAGATGATCAAGCGCCAGCATGGCACCGACGTTCCCGACGCCTCGAAACCCCGCCGGAAGGTGATCAAGCTCTCTCCGGGGCTGACCATTAAAGAATTTGCCGAGATGATCGGGCAGAAGGCCGGCCTGATCATCGGCCGGCTGATGGAAATGGGCGTGATGGCCACGATCAATCAGCCGATCGATCTCGATGCGGCCCTGTTGATCGCCGAGGCGTTCGAGCTGAAAGCCGAAATCGTCTTCCAACCGACCGAAGAAGAGCTCATGGGGGTGGAAGCGCCGGAGGTGTCCGAAGAGTCCCTGGTGCCCCGCCCGCCGGTCGTCACGATCATGGGACATGTGGATCACGGGAAAACCTCGCTGCTGGATGCGATTCGAGAAGCGAAGGTGGCGGCGTCGGAAGCCGGTGGCATTACCCAGCATATCGGCGCCTATACGGTTGAGGTCCGCGGCAAGCAGGTGACCTTCCTCGATACGCCGGGCCACGAAGCGTTCACGGCCATGCGGGCCCGCGGCGCGAAGGTGACCGATTTGGTGGTTCTGGTGGTGGCGGCCGATGACGGGGTGATGCCGCAGACCGTTGAGGCCATCAACCATGCGAAGGCGGCCGAGGTGCCGATCCTGGTGGCGATCAACAAAATGGACAAGCCCGAAGCCCAGGCGGAGCGGGTGAAGCGGGAACTGGCCGATCAGGGATTGCTGTCGGAAGCGTGGGGCGGCACGACCATCTTTGTCGAAGTGTCGGCGAAAAAGAAGACCGGGCTCGAGACATTGTTGGAAATGATTCTGCTGCAGGCGGATGTGCTGGAACTGCGCGCCCGGCCGTCCGCCCCGGCCAGAGGGACCATCATCGAAGCAAAATTGGATCGTGGCCGCGGGCCGGTGGCGACCGTGCTGGTGCAGGACGGCACGCTGCGCGTGGGCGATATTTTCGTCAGCGGGGTCCACGCCGGCCGCATTCGCGCGCTGATCAATGACCTGGGCCGACGGGTCGAGGCGGCGGGGCCGGCGACGGCGGTCGAAGTGATCGGACTGGACGGCGTGCCGCAGGCGGGCGATCCGTTGCTGGTGGTGCCCGACGAGCGGGCGGCGAAGGAAGTCACGACGGCCCGGATGCACCGGCAGCGGCTGGTGGAATTGTCGAGTTATCACAAGATCACGCTGGAAGAGCTGCACACACGGATCAAAGACGGCGCCGTGAAGGAGCTGAACCTGGTGATCAAGGCCGACGTGCAGGGTTCGGTCGAGGCGCTCAAAGAGGCGCTGGAACGGCTGAGCACGGCGGCCGTGAAGATCCGGGTCATTCATAGCGGCGCGGGCGGCATTACCGAGAGCGACGTGCTGCTGGCGTCGTCGTCGAACGCGCTCATTATCGGGTTTCATATCCGGCCCGACGCCAAGGTGCAGGCGTTGGCCGAGCGGGAAAAGGTGACCATCCGCCTCTATGAAGTGATCTACAATGTGACCGCCGAGATCAAGGCGGCGATGGAAGGATTGCTGGAGCCGATCATTCAGGAGAAGGTCGTCGGCCGGGCCGATGTGCGGCAACTCTTCTCCGTCCCGAAGGTGGGCGTGATCGCGGGGACCTATGTGACCGAAGGCACCATCTCGCGCAGCGGCACCGGCGTGCGCGTGGTGCGGGATCACGTCACCGTGTACGAGGGCAAAATCGGATCGCTGCGGCGATTCAAGGACGATGTGCGGGAAGTCCAAACCGGCTACGAATGCGGGATCGGTGTCGAGAACTTTAATGATTTGAAAGTGGGGGATGTTCTCGAAGTCTTCGTCCAGGAGAAGGTCGCCGCAAAGCTGGAAGGCTGATGCGTACGGCGATGAGGATAGTCAAGGGGAGATGAGCCATCTTCCCTTGACTTGACCGAGTGCCGAGCACGAGCGGATAAAGAAAAACATGACCGTGATTGTCTGTACGCTTGAACTGCATTTTCCGGCGCCGGGCTCATTGAAGGACAAACGACAAATTCTCAAAGGCGTGCTTGATCGGCTCCGGCATCGATTCAATGTATCCGTGGCGGAGATCGGCGATCATGAGCTCTGGCAACGGGCGGCGATCGGCGTGGCCTGTATTGGTTATGACCGGCGTCACACGCAGCAGGTGATCGATCGGGTGGTCAGCACCGTCCGGCAGAACCCGGCGGTGGAACTGCTCCGCAGCGACATCCAGCTGATCTAGCTTGCGCTGTCGGTTTTCACGATATGACCGGATTTCAACGCATAGAGCGGGTCAACGATCTCATCCGGGCCGAGTTGTCCGATCTGTTGCGGCGCAAGGTCAAGGATCCCCGGGTGTCGTCGGCCTCGGTGACGGCCGTGCAGACGGCGGCGGATCTGGGCCACGCCACGGTGATGGTGAGCGTGCTGGATCCATCGATGGAGTCGCAGGTCCTGTCCGGGCTGGATCGCGCGGCCGGGTATCTGCGGGGCGAATTGGGACGCCGGTTGAAACTGAAACGGGTGCCGGAGCTGAGTTTCCGTGCGGATCATTCCTCACAGGAGTCGGCCCACCTGCAGGAGCTGTTGAACGACTTGGAACAGGAACAATCATCATGAGCCGCGACGCCGTACAACAGGCGCTTCTGCGCCATCAACGCTGTCTGATTTCCACCCACGTCAGTCCCGAAGGCGACGCCCTGGGGTCGGCGCTGGCACTGGCGCACGCGTTGACGGGGATGGGCAAGGAGGCGCTGGTGGTGAACCGTGATCCGGTGCCGCGGCTGCTCGATTTTCTCCCCTCGCAGGGATTGTTCCGGCAAACGAGTCAGGTGGAGGAGGGATACGAGTTGCTGGTCGTTGTCGATTGCGGCGACCTGGAGCGCACCGCGCTGTTTAACGAACGGCGGCCGCCCACGATCATCAATATCGATCATCATGTGACGAACCGGCAATTCGGACAGATCAACTGGGTCGATCCGGAGGCTTCGGCCACGGCGGAGATGGTGGCCGATCTCTTGCCGGTGCTGGGGGCGGCGATGACGCCCCAGATCGCCCTCTGCCTGTATACGGCGTTGATCACGGAGACGGGCTCCTTCCGCTACTCGAACGCGACCCCGAAAGTTTTCCGGCTCTCGGCGGATCTCTGCGCGCACGGCGTGAAGCCCGACTGGGTGGCCAGACAACTCTACGAACGCAACACCATCAACCGCCTCAAGCTGCTGGGTGAGCTGCTGAATCGGTTGGAGGTGAACGCCGATCGCACGGTGGCGTGGGTGACGATTCCGGCCGGATTGTTTACGCGCACCGGAACGACCGCGGAGGATGCCGAGGATTTTGTGAATTATCCCCGGTCGCTGTCCGGCATGGAAGTGGCGGTGTTGCTGCGTGATGCCGAGCCGGGGCAGGTGAAGGCGAGTTTCCGCGCCAGCGGCGAGGTTGATGTCGCCGCGATCGCCATGACGTTCGGCGGCGGCGGGCACCGTAAAGCCGCCGGCTGTACCGTGGCGGGGACGCTCGAGACGGTGCGGCCGCTCGTCATTGCGGCGGCGGAGCGGGCCGTTCGTCAGGTGGCGCAACAA